>NZ_JBEXNE010000011.1:0-243088 GCF_040610915.1 Streptomyces sp. NPDC003300
TCCCCGGCCACCCCCACCGGCGGGCGGACGCCGACGTACCGGGAGGGGACGGGCCGGGGTGCCCCCGCAGGGGGACGAACGGAAAGGGGCTGGACATCATCGAAGTGCGGGCACGTTCGTCGCCCGAGGAGGTGCCCCGGCCCGGCACCGACCAGGCACAAGCGGCACCCGCAGACGAAGAAAACACCCGCAGGGGTGGGAGGGCGGGCAAGACAAGCTAAAGGCTGCGCCACGCAGTGGGAACGGCGGCGGCCACATCCAACGCCGCAAGCGGCGCTCCCCCCGACCCCAGCCGCGCAGCGAGCCCATGCAGGTACGCCCCACAAGCAGCCGCGTCCATCGGCGCAAGCCCCGCCGCGAGCAACGACCCCGCAAGCCCGGACAGCACGTCCCCACTCCCCGCCGTCGCCAGCCACGCGACCCCCGTCGGATTGACGCGAACGGCCGCCCGGGGCGACGGCGAAGCCACCAACGTGGTGGCCCCCTTGAGCAGAACGGTGGCACCGAACCGCCCGGCCAGCCCCCGCACGGCGTCGAGGCGCCGCGCCTCGACCTCCTCCCGCGCCCAGCCGAGCAGCGCGGCGGCCTCCCCGGCGTGCGGGGTGAGGACGGTGGGGGCGCTCCGCTCCCGTACGGCGGCGGGCGAGAGGAAGCGCAAGGCGTCGGCGTCGACGAGGACCGGCACCGAGGTGGCGAGCACGTCGGTGACGGCCTGCCGCGCCTCCGGGGAGTCGCCGATGCCGGGCCCGACCACCCAGGACTGAACGCGCCCGGCGCTGTGCGGGGACCCGGTGGACACCAGCACCTCGGGGTGCCGGGCGAGCACGGCGTCGCCGCCGGGCCCGACGTAGCGCACCGCACCGGCGCCGCCCCGCAGCGCGCCGGAGACGGCGAGGACGGCGGCCCCCGGATACCGCCCGGACCCGGCGACGACGCCGACGACACCGCGCCGGTACTTGTCGCTCGACTCCCCCGGCCGCGGCAGCGCGGCGGCGACGTCCGCGTGCTGGAGCGCCTCCAGTTCGGGTTCGCCGAGGTACGGCCCGAGGCCGATGTCGACGAGCCGGGGCGCCCCGGCGAAGGTGGCGGCCGGGTCGATGAGCAGCCCCGGCTTGTACGTACCGAAGGTGACGGTCGCGTCGGCGTGCACGGCGTCCCCGAGGACTTCCCCGGTGTCGGCGTCGACGCCGCTGGGCAGGTCGACGGCGACGACGAGGGCGCGGGAGGCCCCGGCGGCCTCGGCGAGCGGTACGGCGCCGGGCCGCAGGCCGCCCTTGCCGCCGATGCCGACGATCCCGTCGAGCACGAGGTCGGCCCGCCCGATCAGCGCCTCGGCGTCCTCCGCGGCGGCGGCGCGGCCCCCGGCGGCCAGCAGGGCGGCGAGGCCGCCGCGGTGGGCGCGTTCGGGGGCCAGCAGCACGGCGTGCACGGCGGCGCCGCGGCGGGCCAGCCGGGCACCGGCGTACAGCGCGTCACCGCCGTTGTCGCCGCTCCCGGCGAGGACGACGACGCGCGCGCCGTACGTACGCCCGAGCAGGTCCCGGCACGCCGCCGCGAGCCCGGCCGCCGCGCGCTGCATGAGCGCGCCCTCGGGCAGCCGGGCCATCAACTCGCCCTCGGCGGCCCGTACGGTCTCCACCGCGTGCGCGTACCTCATGGAAAGTCCTCCGGCAGGGCTCGACGGAAACAGCCTCAACGGACACTACGCGCCCGGCGCGCACCCAGCCCCCCGACCAGGCGCACCAGCGCACCCAGCCCCCCGACCAGACGCGCCGGACGCGCCCGGCGCATCCGCCCGGCCCGCCTCCGCGACCCGCCCGCGGGTCAGCCCTCCGCGATGACCACCGCGGACGCGACCCCGGCGTCATGGCTGAGGGAGACGTGCCAGCCGCGTACCCCCAGCTCCGCGGCCCGCGCGGCCACGGTCCCGGTGACGGTCAGCCGGGGCCGGCCGGACGGCTCCGTGGTGATCTCGGCGTCGAGCCAGTGCAGCCCGGCGGGAGCGCCCAGGGCCTTGGCGAGCGCTTCCTTGGCCGCGAACCGGGCGGCCAGCGAGGCGACACCGCGCCGCTCGCCGGTCGGCAGCAGCAGTTCGCCGGGGAGGAAGAGCCGGTCGGCCATGCCGGGCGTGCGCTCCAGGGCGGCGGCGAAGCGGTCGATCTCGGCGACGTCGATCCCGACCCCGACGATCACTGGCCATCCCCTTCGCCCGACGTGCCGTTCATGCCGGCCAGCTTAGGCCGTGCCCCCACCCGCCGTGCCCCCGGCCGCACGCCGCACCCCCGGCCGCGCTCCACACCCCGCCCGCGCGCCGCACCCCCCGCCCGCGCTCCGTACACGTACGTCTGGACAATGGGGCCCGTGCCGACGACCCCAGCCGCGACCAGCCCCTATGTCGACCTGACCCGCGAGGAGTGGAGTGCGCTGCGCGAGCGCACGCCGCTGCCGCTGACCGCCGAGGAGGTGGAGCGGCTGCGCGGCCTGGGCGACGTGATCGACCTGGACGAGGTGGTGGACGTCTATCTGCCGCTGTCCCGGCTGCTGAATCTGTACGTGGCCGCGCACAACCGGCTGCGCGGCGCGCTGAACACCTTCCTGGGGGACGCGGTGGGGGCGCCTCCGCCGAAGGCAGGGGGAGGGCACCACGCGCAGCCGGGGACGCCGTTCGTGATCGGGGTGGCGGGCAGTGTGGCGGTGGGCAAGTCGACCACGGCCCGGCTGCTCCAGGCGCTGCTGGCCCGCTGGCCCGAGCACCCGCGGGTCGAACTGGTCACCACCGACGGCTTCCTGCTGCCCAACGCGGAGCTGCACCGGCGCGGCCTGATGTCCCGCAAGGGCTTCCCCGAGTCGTACGACCGCCGCGCGCTGACCCGCTTCGTGGCGGACGTGAAGGCCGGCCGCGACGAGGTCACCGCGCCGGTCTACTCGCACCTGATCTACGACATCGTGCCCGGCGAGACGCTGACAGTCCGCCGCCCGGACATCCTCATCGTGGAGGGCCTGAACGTCCTCCAGCCGGCGCTGCCCGGCAAGGACGGCAGGACGAGGATCGGCCTGGCCGACCACTTCGACTTCAGCGTGTACGTGGACGCGCGCACCGAGGACATCGAGCAGTGGTACCTGGGGCGGTTCAGGAAACTGCGCGAGACGGCCTTCCAGGACCCGCACTCGTACTTCCGCAAGTACACCCAGGTCTCGGAGGACGAGGCGCTGGAGTACGCCCGGCTGATGTGGCGCACCGTCAATCAGCCCAACTTGCAGCAGAATGTGCTGCCCACCCGCAGCCGGGCGACGCTGGTGCTCCGCAAGGGACCGGGGCACAAGGTGCAGCGCCTGTCGCTGCGCAAGCTCTGACGCCGGCCACCCGGCGCCGGTCACATGACGCGGCTCGCCCGACGCGGGCCGCCAGATGTCGAGGAAACGGGAGCCCCGCCGTGCTGCACCTGCGGATGATCGTGCCCGCCGACCGCACCGAGGAGGTCGCGCGACTGGTCGGCGCGACCCTCGGCGCCACCCATCTGACGGTGATGCGCGGCGCCGCGTACGACCCGCTCGGCGACGTGCTGACCTGCGACGTGGCGCGGGAGGCGGCCGACGGCCTGCTGGCCGGGCTGCGTGAGCTGGGCGTGGCGGAGACCGGTTCGATCGCGGTCGAGAACATCGACCTGACGCTGTCGACGAGCGCGGAGAAGGCCGAGGAGGACGCGCCGGGCGAGGGCGCGGACGCGGTGCTGTGGGAGTCGCTGGTCGAGGAGACGCACGAGGAGTCGACGCTGACGGTCACGTACATCGCGTTCCTGACGGTGGCGACGATGCTGGCCGCGTACGGCGTGATGCTGGACAGCTCGATCCTGATCGTCGGCGCGATGGTGGTCGGGCCGGAGTTCGGGCCGCTGGCCGGGATCTGTACGGGGGTGGTGCGGCGTCAGCGCCGCCTGGTGGGGCGGTCGGTGGCGGCGCTGCTGATCGGCTTCCCGGTGGCGATGCTGATCACCGGCGGGTTCAGCGATCTGATGAGCCTGTTCGGGCTGTTCACGCAGGCGCGGTTCGACGCGCCGCACCCGGCGACGGAGTTCATCTGGCAGCCGACGTGGGATTCGTTCGTCGTCGCGTTCCTCGCCGGGATCGCCGGAATCCTCTCCCTGACCTCGTCCAAGTCGGGCGCGCTGGTGGGCGTGGCGATCTCGGTGACGACGGTGCCGGCCGCCGCGAACGCCGCCCTGGGGATCAGCTACGGGGCCTGGGGCGAGGCGTGGGGCTCCACCTTGCAGCTCGTGATCAACCTGGCGGGCATCGCGGTGGCGGGCACGTTGACGCTGCTCGCCCAGAAGTGGCTCTGGGCGAAGCGGCACGTACCCGCCGGCTGACGACGTACGGTCGGCCGCCGCGCGGGCGGCTCAGCCCAGGGTGGACTTGACGACGTCGGCCAGCCGCCCGGCGACGGACTGGGCGTGGTCGATGTCGGCGGCCTCGACCATCACGCGCACCAGCGGCTCGGTGCCGGAGGGCCGCAGCAGAACCCGGCCGGTGGTGCCCAGCTCGGTCTCGGCCTCGGCGACGGCGGTCAGCAGCTCGGGCGTGGAGTCGACCCGGCTCTTGTCGACGTCCGGCACATTGACCAGCACCTGCGGCAGCCGCACCATGACCCCGGCCAGGTCGGCCAGGGTGCGCTTGGTGGCGGCGACGCGGGCGGCCAGCAGCAGACCGGTCAGGGTGCCGTCGCCGGTGGTGGCGTGGTCGAGCACGATGACGTGCCCGGACTGCTCGCCGCCGAGCGCGTACCCGTGCTCCTTCATCGCTTCCAGGACGTAGCGGTCGCCGACGGCGGTCTGCACCATCTCGATGCCTTCGCGTTCCATCGCCAGCTTGAAGCCGAGGTTGGACATCACGGTGCCGACGACGGTGTTCTCGCGCAGGGCGCCGCGCTCGCGCAGCGACAGGGCGAGGATCGCGAGGATCTGGTCGCCGTCGACCTCCTCACCGGTGGCGTCGACGGCCAGGCAGCGGTCGGCGTCGCCGTCGTGCGCGATGCCGAAGTCGGCGCCGTGCTCGACCACGGCGGCCTTCAGCAGCTCCAGGTGGGTGGAGCCGCAGCCGTCGTTGATGTTGAGCCCGTCGGGCTGGGCGCCGATGGTGATGATCTCGGCACCGGCGCGCGAGAACGCCTCGGGCGAGACGCGGGAGGCCGCGCCGTGCGCCTCGTCCAGGACGACCTTCAGGCCGTCGAGGCGGTTGGGCAGCACCGCGATGAGGTGGGCCACGTACTGGTCGAAGCCCTCGTCGTAGTCGCGGACCCGGCCGACGCCGCCGCCGGTCGGGCGGTTCCAGGGGGCGCCGGTGCGGTGCTCCTCGTAGATCGCCTCGATCCGCTCCTCCAGCTCGTCGTCGAGCTTGTGGCCGCCGCGCGCCAGGAACTTCACGCCGTTGTCCGGCATCGCGTTGTGGCTCGCGGAGAGCATCACGCCGAGGTCGGCGCCCAGCGCGCCGGTGAGATACGCCACCGCCGGGGTGGGCAGCACACCGACCCGCAGGACGTCCACGCCCGCGCTCGCGAGGCCCGCCACGACGGCCGCCTCCAGGAATTCGCCCGAGGCGCGCGGGTCGCGCCCCACGACCGCCACCGGCCGGTGGCCCGCGAAGCTGCCCGCTTCGCCGAGCACGTGTGCCGCCGCGACCGACAGGCCGAGAGCAAGCTCGGCGGTGAGGTCGGCGTTGGCCATGCCCCGCACGCCGTCGGTGCCGAAGAGTCGTCCCACAGTGTTTCCTCCGATGATCCGTGCGGTCGTGCGGCCGTCCCGGGACGCGACGATCCCTGCGCCGCCGGGCCTCCCGTGCCCCGCGGTCCGCGCCCCCGGTGCGGGGACATGGCTCCACCATCCAGGGCTCAGAGCCATATCAACAGACAAATGTGCCGATTCCCAGGAATGCGAACGCCTCGGAGGCACAAAGTGTCTCCGAGGCGTTCGATGCGCCCGGCGCGGGTTTGGTTCCCGCGCCGGAGGCGACTTAGCGCTTGCTGAACTGCGGGGCCTTGCGGGCCTTCTTCAGACCGGCCTTCTTCCGCTCGACCGCGCGGTCGTCACGGGTCAGGAAGCCGGCCTTCTTCAGCGGGCCGCGGTTGTTGTCCACGTCCGCCTCGTTGAGCGCGCGGGCGACGCCCAGGCGCAGGGCACCGGCCTGGCCGGAGATGCCGCCGCCGCTGATGCGGGCCACGACGTCGTACCGGTTGTCCAGCTCGAGCACCTTGAAGGGCTCGTTGACTTCCTGCTGGTGCACCTTGTTGGGGAAGTAGCCCTCAAGGGTGCGGCCGTTGATCTTCCACTTGCCGCTGCCCGGAACGATCCGGACACGGGCGATGGACTGCTTGCGGCGGCCGGTGCCGGCGGCCGGCTGCGGGTCGCCGAAGCGCGAGGCGAGCGACTCGGAGGTGTACTCCGACTCGGGGGTCTCGGACTCGAAGGTCGTGATCTCCTCGAAGGTCTCTTCACCCTCGACGACGGTCTCGGCAGTGGTCTCAGCCACGATTCTCCTCAGATTCTTTCTGGTAGCTGGTGGCCGGTACTACTGCGCGACCTGGGTGATCTCGAACGGCACCGGCTGCTGGGCAGCGTGCGGGTGCTGGTCGCCCGAGTAGACCTTCAGCTTCGAGAGCATCTGACGGCCCAGGGTGTTCTTCGGGAGCATGCCCTTGATGGCCTTCTCCACGGCCTTCTCCGGGTTCTTGTCGAGCAGCTCGTCGTAGCGCACGGAGCGCAGGCCGCCCGGGTACCCGGAGTGGCGGTACGCCATCTTCTGGGTCTTCTTGTTGCCCGACAGGTGCACCTTGTCGGCGTTGATGATGATGACGAAGTCACCGGTGTCGACGTGCGGGGCGTAGATGGGCTTGTGCTTGCCCCGCAGGAGGGTCGCGGCCTGGGTGGCCAGACGGCCCAGGACAACGTCCTGCGCGTCGATTACGTGCCACTGGCGGGTGACATCGCCGGGCTTGGGGCTGAACGTACGCACGGTCGCCTTCGCTTCTTCAGTGATGGTGTCTCCACGAGCCCGTGAGGGGCCGGGGAAACGGGTCCTTGTACAAGGCCACCCGGACGATCAGGCCAGCCCTGGCGGCATTCGGGGACGCAACCCGTCTGCCTGCCGCTGGTCATCGGCCCGGTGGACCGGCGTAAGGGCCCCTCACGTGAGATAGAGCAAGCCAATACGCATAACGACATCGAAGAATACCCGCGCGCCCCCGTACGGGTCAAAACGCGTCGGATTCCCGGGCCGGGAGGGGCCGTTCGGGACCCGTGGGGACCGGGCGTCCGCCGGGCCCTACCGCTTGCGCTCGACCCGCCGCTCGTCCCAGACCGGCTCCGTGGACTCCCTGACCAGACCGTCGGACCCGAAGACCAGATAGCGGTCGAAACTGCGCGCGAACCACCGGTCGTGCGTCACCGCGAGCACCGTGCCGTCGTACGACTCCAGGCCCTCCTGAAGGGCCTCGGCGCTCTCCAGGTCGAGGTTGTCCGTGGGCTCGTCCAGCAGCAGCGCGGTGGTCCCGGCCAGCTCCATGAGCAGGATCTGGAAGCGGGCCTGCTGCCCGCCGGAGAGCTTGTCGAAGGGCTGGTCGCCCTGCCGCTCCAGCTCGTACCGCCGCAGGACGCCCATGGCGCGGCCCCGGTCGTGCGCGTGGTCGCCCCACAGGATGTCGACCAGGGTGCGGCCGAGCAGTTCCGGGTGCGCGTGGGTCTGCGCGAAGTGGCCGGGCACCACCCGCGCGCCGAGCTTGAACGCCCCGGTGTGCGCGACGCTCCCGTCCCCGGCGAGCAGCCGCAGGAAGTGCGACTTCCCCGAACCGTTGGAGCCGAGCACCGCGACCCGCTCGCCGTAGTAGACCTCCAGGTCGAACGGCTTCATCAGACCGGTCAGCTCCAGCTTCTCGCAGGTCACCGCCCGTACGCCGGTACGTCCGCCGCGCAGCCGCATCCGGATGTCCTGCTCGCGCGGCGGCTCCTGCGGGGCGCCCGCGTCCTCGAACCGCTTCAGCCGGGTCTGCGCCGCGTGGTAGCGGGACGCCATGTCGGGGCTGTTCGCCGCCTGCTGGCGCAGCCGCAACACCATCGCCTTGAGCTTGGCGTGCTCCTCCTCCCAGCGCCGCCGCAGCTCCTCGAAGCGCGCGAAGCGCTCCTTGCGGGCCTCGTGGAAGGTGTCGAAACCGCCGCCGTGCACCCACACCGTGGACCCGGCCGGGCCGGTCTCGACGGCGACGATCTTCTGCGCGCTGCGGGCCAGCAGCTCCCGGTCGTGGCTGACGAACAGCACGGTCTTCTTGGTGAGGGCGAGCTGCTCCTCCAGCCAGCGCTTGCCCGGCACGTCCAGGTAGTTGTCCGGCTCGTCGAGCAGCAGCGTCTCGTCGGGGCCGCGCAGCAGGGCCTCCAGAACCAGCCGTTTCTGCTCACCGCCCGAGAGCGTCTTCACCTCGCGCCACTGCGCCCGCTCGTACGGCACGCCGAGCGCGGCCATCGTGCACATGTCCCACAGGGTCTCGGCCTCGTAGCCGCGCGCCTCGGCCCATTCGGCCAGGGCGTGCGCGTACGCCATCTGCGCCGGTTCGTCGTCCTGCGCCATGATCGCCAGCTCGGCCGCGTCGACCGCCTTGGCGGCGGTCCGGATCCGCGGGTGCGCGACGGAGACCAGCAGGTCACGTACGGTGCGGTCGTCGCGGACGCTGCCGACGAACTGCCGCATCACCCCGAGGCCGCCGCTGACCGTGACCGTGCCGCCGTGCGGCTTGATCTCGCCGGAGATCAGCCGCAGCAGCGTGGTCTTGCCCGCGCCGTTGGCGCCGACCAGCGCGACCACGGCGCCGTCGCCCACCCGGAACGAGACGTCGCCGAGCAGCGCCCGCCCATCCGGCAGGTAGTACTCCAAGTGCGCTGCTTCCACATGTCCCATGTCCTGGATTCTCCCTGTGGGGCGCGATCCGCCCCAACTCGTTTTCGTGAGGTCTCCACCGGCGCGTTCACCGGTGCGTTCTCCGGTGTGTTCACCGGAATATGTGCGCGGCCTGACCGGCAATATGATGCGCGGCATGACTGATGGGCCCGGACAGCAGCCGCAGCCTCCGCAGGAACCCCCCACGAGCGCCCCCGAGGGCGAGCGCGAGGTCCTTGAGGGACGCGTCATCCCCTCTCGGCCCCAGCCGCGCCACGCCGCCGCCCAGGCACCCCCGCAGCAGCCGTCGCCGTACGACGCGCAGGCGCCGCAGGGCCCGCAGCCGCCGTCGGGCCCGGCCGCCGACCAGCCGGCCGGGCCGCCGGGGGGCTACGCGGACGACCCGCGGCGCGGGTTCCGCCACGAGCCGGGACAGTCGCAGCCGCAGGCGCCGTCCTCCGGTCCCGCGTGGTCGCCGCAGGCCGAGCAGCCGGGCGCGTACCAGGTACGGCCCGGCGTCCCCGGCCAGGGCGCGGCCCGCCCGCACGCCTCGCTGCCGCCCGCCGCCGCGGCGCCGGGTGCCGCCGAGACCCCCGCGGCTCCCGCGCCGCCGCCCGGCCCCGCCCCCGCGCGGCCCACCGGCCCGACAGGCCCGCGGCCGACCGCCCAGACCGCGCCCCGGAGCACGCCCCAGGCCCCCGCCCAGGGCGCACCCCGAAGCCCGTCGCAGAGCCCCCAGGGCGCCCCGCAGGGCGCGCCCGGCATGGGCACCCACCGTCAGCCCTTCCCGCGCCAGCAGCGCGGCCCGGGACAGCGTCGGCAAGGGGCGCACACGCCCGCCTCAGGGCCGGGCGGCCCGCCCTCGGGCGGGACACCCGACTGGGGCGCGCTCGCCGAGCAGCAGGCCGCCAGCGGCGCCAAGCGGCGCAAGCTGCTGATGCTCGGCGGCGGGATCGTCGCCGTCGCGGTGATAGCGGGCGGCGTCGCCACCGCCGTCGTCATGTCGGGCGGCTCGGACGACGAGCCGGTGGCCGGGCCGTCCTCGGCCACCAGCGGCGCCACGTCGCAGTCGCCGCTGCCGCCCGCGCCCTCGTTCTCCTCGGTCGCTCCCCCGCCGCCGCCCAACCCGCTGGACTTCATCTCCACCGCCGCCAAGGACACCGCCCCGATCACCGTGGGCGGCCTCTTCCCCGGCAAGCAGTTCCGGATCGGCGGCAACGTCTACTCCCAGACCGCCGCCGCCACCACCGCCAAGTGCGCCGACGGCGCCCGCAGCGAGCTGGCCGCCGCCCTCACCGCCAACGGCTGCCGCAAGCTGATCCGCGCCACCTACGTACGCGGCGGCGTGGCCGTCACCGTCGGCGTCGCCGTCTTCGACGACACCGCCCACGCGGCGAAGGTGCAGAAGACCGCCCACTACCTCGGCCCGCTCAACGGCGGCGGCATCAAGGACTTCTGCCACGCCGTCGCCTGCCAGATGACGTCCAACGCCGTCGGCCGCTACGCCTACTTCACCATCTCCGGCTTCAAGACCGGCAAGACCCTCACCAAGGCCGACACCACCGCCAGGCAGGCCGCCAACGACTCCTCCGACTTCGCCTTCCAGCGCGTCATCCAGCGCGGTCGCGACGCCGCGAGCGCCGCTACCCCGTAACGGCGGCAGCGGGCGCGGCGGGGGCGCACGGCAGGGTCCGCCTGTTGCGGGCCTCCACCGAGCGGGCGGCCAGCTGGTCGTCCGCCGGGTAGCCGACCTCTTCCAGGGTGAGGCCGTGCGGGCGCAGGACCTTGACGGCGGAGTGGCGCTCGCGCCCGGCCAGGACCTCGCCGGGGAAGCCGACCGGGCGGTGGCCGTCGCCGACCAGGATCATCGCGCCGATCAGCGCGCGCACCATGTTGTGGCAGAAGGCGTCGGCGCGGACCGTGGCGACCGCGAGACCGTCGGCCGTACGCTCCCAGCGCAGGTCGAGCAGGGTGCGGATGGTCGTGGCGCCCTCGCGCTTCTTGCAGTACGCGGCGAAGTCGTGCTCGCCGAGCAGGAGTTCGGCCGCCGCGTTCATCCGGTCGACGTCCACCGGACGGTCGTGCCACAGCACGTGGCCGCGCAGCAGCGGGTCCACACCGCCGGGGTGGTCGCCGACGCGGTAGGCGTACCGCCGCCAGACCGCCGAGAACCGCGCGTTGAACCCGGCGGGTGCCGCCGAGACGTCCCAGACGCGTACGTCCCACGGCAGCCGTCCGGCCAGCCGCCGGCGCAGATTGCCGCCCTCGGCCGCCCACACGTCCGCGGGCAGGTCCACGTGCGCCACCTGTCCGCGCGCGTGCACCCCGGCGTCGGTGCGCCCCGCGACGGTCAGCTCCACCGGCTCGGCCATCCGCAGCACCGTCGGGATCGCCGCCTCCAACTCCCCCTGCACGGTCCGCCGGGTGCGCTGCTTGGCCCACCCGGAGAAGTCCGTACCGTCGTAGGCCAGATCCAGCCGCACCCGTACGGCGCCGGGCGCCACCTCGTCGCTCACGCGCGCATTCCTCTCAGCGGGATCAGGGGACTCTGGGAACTCTGGGGACTTCGGGGGCCGGGGATCGCGGGGACCAGCGGAACGGGCCCGTACCCCTCCGGCAGAGGGGTACGGGCCCGCGGGGTCGCTCCCGGGGTCTCAGAACGCTCAGGCGTCCTTGGACTCCTTGGGCTCCTCGTCGGCCGGAGCGGCGTCCTCGACCGCGTCGTCCGCGGTCTCGGGCGTGGCGTCCGCCGGCTCGGAGTCCTTCTTGAGGTCGGCCAGAGCCTCGTCACCGGCGCGGTCCTTGGCGGAACGCTTGGTGGCGGCCTCGGCCTCGCCCGTGGCGGCCTGCGCCACGGTCAGCGCCTCGACCAGCTCGATGACGGCCATCGGCGCGTTGTCGCCGCGGCGGTTACCGACCTTGGTGATCCGGGTGTAGCCACCCGGGCGGTTCTCGTACCGCGGCGCGATCTCGGTGAAGAGCGTGTGGACGACGCTCTTGTCCGTGATCGTCTGCAGCACCTGGCGACGGTTGTGCATGTCGCCCTTCTTCGCCTTGGTGATCAGCCGCTCCGCGACCGGACGCAGACGGCGCGCCTTGGCCTCGGTGGTCTTGATCCTGCCGTGCTCGAACAGCGACTTCGCGAGGTTCGCGAGCAGCAGCTTCTCGTGCGCGGCGCCGCCGCCGAGGCGGGCACCCTTCGCGGGCTGAGGCATGGTCTTTCTCCTTCTCCGCTGCACCGGCCGTACGAGGTACCGATGTCAGTGCGAACTGGCGGCTGCCAGCTCGATGGGGGTCCGGGGCGGGGCCCCGGTGCCCTCCCCGTTCGGTGCGAACCGGGAAGGCGCCCGGCGACGGCCGGGACCAGGGGTCCCGGCCGCGCCGGAGGCGATCAGTACTGCTCGGTCTCCACGAAACCGGCGTCCACGTCGTCGTCGGCGCCGAAGGCGTCGGCGGCGGCGGTGGGGTCGAATCCGGGCGGGCTGTCCTTGAGGGCCAGGCCCATGCCGGCCAGCTTCGCCTTGACCTCGTCGATCGACTTCGCGCCGAAGTTGCGGATGTCGAGCAGGTCGGCCTCGGAGCGTGCCACGAGCTCACCCACGGAGTGGATGCCCTCGCGCTTGAGGCAGTTGTAGGAGCGGACGGTGAGTTCCAGCTCCTCGATCGGCAGCGCCAGGTCAGCGGCCAGGGCGGCGTCCGTGGGGGACGGGCCCATGTCGATGCCCTCGGCGTCGACGTTCAGCTCGCGGGCCAGGCCGAACAGCTCGACCAGGGTCTTGCCCGCGGACGCCATGGCGTCACGGGGGCGCATGGCCTGCTTGGTCTCGACGTCGACGATCAGCTTGTCGAAGTCGGTGCGCTGCTCGACACGGGTCGCCTCGACCTTGTAGGTGACCTTGAGCACCGGGCTGTAGATGGAGTCAACCGGGATGCGGCCGATCTCCTGGCCCTGCTGCTTGTTCTGCACCGCGGAGACGTAGCCGCGACCGCGCTCGACGGTCAGCTCCATCTCCAGCTTGCCCTTGGCGTTCAGCGTCGCCAGGACCAGGTCGGGGTTGTGCACCTCGACACCGGCCGGGGGCGCGATGTCGGCGGCGGTGACGACACCCGGGCCCTGCTTGCGCAGGTACATCACGACCGGCTCGTCGTGCTCCGAGGAGACGACGAGCTGCTTGATGTTGAGGATGACGTCGGTCACGTCCTCCTTGACGCCCGGCACGGTGGTGAACTCGTGCAGGACACCGTCGACCCGGATGCTGGTGACAGCGGCACCGGGGATCGAGGAGAGGAGCGTACGGCGGAGCGAGTTGCCGAGGGTGTAGCCGAAGCCCGGCTCCAGCGGCTCGATCACGAACCGGGAGCGGAATTCGTCGACGACCTCTTCGGTCAACGAGGGACGCTGAGCGATCAGCATGAGTGTCGGTCCTTCATTCGTGGGCGCCCGCTATTTGACGCCCCCTGTACTACGAGGATACGGGCGGTACGACGGTCGCCCGTCGTACCGCCCGGCATCGCCTCGGTCCGTACGCCGAAGTAATTGCTTACTTCGAGTACAGCTCGACGATGAGCTGCTCCTGCACCTGGGTGTCGATCACCTGGCGCTCGGGCAGGCTGTGCACGAGGATCCGCAGCTTGCCGGCGTTGGCTTCGAGCCACGCGGGCACGGTCTTGTCGCCGGCCTCGCCCTGGGCCACCGCGAACGGGGTCAGGTTGCGGGACGACTCGCGGACCTCGACGATGTCGCTCACGGACACACGGGCCGACGGGATGTCGGTCTTGCGGCCGTTGACGGTGATGTGTCCGTGACGGACGAGCTGCCGCGCGTGGTCGCGGGACTTGGCGAAGCCGGCCCGGTACACCACGTTGTCGAGGCGGGTCTCAAGGATGCGCAGAAGGTTCTCACCGGTCTTGCCGGACTTCTGGTTCGCTTCCTTGTAGTAGTTCACGAACTGCTTCTCGAGGACACCGTAGATGCGCGCGCACTTCTGCTTCTCACGAAGCTGGAGAAGGTACTCGCTGTCCTTGGTGCGCCCGCGTCCGTGCTCACCCGGGGGGTAAGGACGGATCTCGATCGGGCACTTCGCGCTCTCGCACTTGCTCCCCTTGAGGAAGAGCTTCTGCTTCTCCCGACGGCAACGCTTGCAGTCGGCCCCGGTGTAACGCGCCATTGTCTCGTGTCTCCTGTATCAGCTTGTCAGACGCGGCGGCGCTTGGGCGGGCGGCAGCCGTTGTGCGGGGTCGGGGTGACGTCCTGGATCGAACCGACCTCGAGGCCCGTGGCCTGGAGGGAGCGGATCGCGGTCTCGCGGCCGGAGCCGGGACCCTTCACGAAGACGTCGACCTTGCGCATGCCGTGCTCCTGCGCCCGGCGGGCGGCCGACTCGGCGGCCATCTGCGCGGCGAAGGGGGTGGACTTGCGCGAGCCCTTGAAGCCGACGTGGCCGGCGGAGGCCCAGGAGATCACGTTGCCCGCGGGGTCGGTGATCGAGACGATCGTGTTGTTGAACGTGCTCTTGATGTGGGCGTGCCCATGAGCGACGTTCTTCTTTTCCTTGCGGCGCACCTTCTTGGCTGCGCCCTGACGGCCCTTAGGAGGCATGTGTCAACTTCTCCCGGTGGAGGTGGTCGGTCCTACAGCGAAGACCGCTGATGAGCGTCCGCTGAGGACTACTTCTTGCCCGGCTTCTTCTTACCGGCGATGGCGCGACGCGGACCCTTGCGGGTACGGGCGTTGGTGTGAGTGCGCTGACCGTGGACCGGCAGGCCACGACGGTGGCGCAGACCCTGGTAGCAGCCGATTTCCACCTTGCGGCGGATGTCGGCCTGCACCTCGCGACGGAGGTCACCCTCGGTCTTGAAGTTGGCATCGACGTACTCGCGCAGCTTGACGAGGTCTTCCTCGGCCAGGTCGCGGACGCGGATGTCGGGGTTCACACCGGTCTCCTTCAGCACCTGCTGGGAGCGGGAGCGCCCGATGCCGAAGACGTAGGTGAGGGCGATCTCCACGCGCTTCTCACGCGGGAGGTCAACGCCTGAAAGGCGTGCCATTTTCTTGGCTCCTGATGGTTTCGGAGGTCTTCCGCAGTACCGGCTCCTGACCGCCGACCGCTCGTGTGCTGAGCGGTGGTACGACCAGGTCCCCGGCCTCCGCCGGAGGTGTCATCCCCTTGTGGCAGGAGATGGGCACTGCGTATGTACGTGTGTGCGTCGCGCGAAGTTCTGCGGATGCAGGTAGGTCGGCGTGCGTCAGCCCTGGCGCTGCTTGTGGCGCAGGTTGTCGCAGATGACCATGACCCGGCCGTGACGGCGGATCACCTTGCACTTGTCGCAGATCTTCTTGACGCTCGGCTTGACCTTCATGAGGTGAGGTTCTCCGGGTCTTGAGATCTACTCGTTGCTACTTGTATCGGTAGACGATCCGTCCGCGCGTCAGGTCGTACGGAGAGAGCTCCACAACGACCCGGTCATCCGGGAGGATGCGGATGTAGTGCATCCGCATCTTGCCGCTGATGTGCGCGAGGACCTTGTGACCGTTCTGCAGCTCCACCTTGAACATCGCGTTCGGCAGAGACTCGATCACGGTGCCCTCGATTTCGATGGCGCCTTGCTTTTTGGCCATGTCCTGCTTTCGGGATCGGCTACCTTGGTCGGCCCCAGACATGCCAAAAGACACGCGAGAGCCGACGTGTCAGTCTACGTCACGCCACCCGGAAAGACGAATCAGGGATGTATGCCCTGCCCCGAAGATCCTTAAGCAGGGGAACGTCAGACCGGTGGATCATCACGCCAGCGGGTCCGGGGCGGTCGTGATGCCGTACTCGGCCAGTTTGGCCTTGCCGCAGGCGAATCCTCTTCACGCCGCTCTCGCGGGCTCGGCGCCTGGGGCGCCTCACAAGCTTCGAGCGGCTGCGCCGGACTCCGTCCGCCGACGGCTCCCCGTCCGACGTCACGCCAGCGGGTCCGGAGCGGTCGTGATGCCGTACTCGGCCAGTTTGGCCTTGCCACAGTCCTCGGCGGTCAGGACGAGGGGGCCGTCCTCGGTGAGGGCGATGGAGTGCTCCCAGTGGGAGGACCAGGAGCCGTCGTCGGACTTGACCGTCCACTCGTCGGCGAGGACGTGGGTGCGGGGGGTGCCGAGGGTGACCATCGGCTCGATGGCGAGGCAGACACCGGGGATCAGCTTGATGCCGCGCCCGCGCTTCTTGGTGACGTAGTTCAGCAGGTGCGGGTCCATGTGCATCTGGGTGCCGATGCCGTGGCCCCCGTAGTCCTCGACGATGCCGTACTTGCCGGAGGCGGGCCGCGGCTGGCGGCGGATGTAGCCCTCGATCGCCTTGGAGATGTCCTCCAACCGGTTGCCCTTGCGGAAGGCGGCGATGCCCGCCCACATGGACTCCTCGGTGACCCGGCTCAGCTCGATCAGCTCCGGCGCGTGCCCGCTGCCCACGAAGCACGTGAAGGCCGCGTCGCCGTGCCAGCCGTCCACGATGGCGCCGGCGTCGATGGCGATCATGTCGCCGTCCTTGAGCACCGTCTCGCGGTCCGGGATGCCGTGCACCACCACGTCGTTGACCGACGTGCAGATGTTGCCGGGGAAGCCGCCGTACCCCAGGAAGTTCGGCTTGGCGCCGTGGTCGGCGATCACCTTCGCGGCGACCTCGTCCAGGTCCTTGGTGGTGGCGCCGGGCACCGCCGCGGCGCGCGTCGCCCGGTGGATCGCCGCCACGACCAACCCGGCCTCGCGCATCTTGGCGATCTGCTCGGGGGTCTTGATCTCCACCATGACGGCTGGCGCCTTCCTTGTGTACGTCAGTGCTCGGGCACCGCCCGTCCCCTCGGGGACGGCATGTGCCCACTCAACGATACGGCCGTGGCACCCGTCAGGGCACCACGGCCGATGCCGTGCTCTGCGGCGGCTACCGCCGCTCGCCCGCGCGCAGCGCGTCCATCGCGCGCTGCGTGACCTCGGCCACCGGGCCGAGCGCCGAGATCGTCACCACAAGGTCCTGCTGCTTGTAGTAGTCGATGATCGGCTCGGTCTCGCGGTGGTAGACCTCGATCCGGTTGCGGACCTTGTCCTCCGCGTCGTCGCTGCGCTGGTACAGCTCGCCGCCGCAGACGTCGCAGACGCCCTCGGTGGCGGGCTTGCTGTACTCGACATGGAAGACGTGCGCGCTGTTGTTGCGGCACACCCGGCGGCCGGCGATCCGCTTGACAACCTCGTCCTCGGGGACCTCCAGGTCGAGCACACCGTCGAGCGCGATCCCGTGCCCGGCCATGTACGCGTCCAGCGCGCGGGCCTGGAACTCGTTGCGCGGAAAGCCGTCGAGCAGGAAGCCCTCCGCCGCGTCCGCCTGCTCCAGGCGGTCCTCCGCCATGCCGATGGTGATCTCGTCAGGTACCAGGTCACCGGCGTCCATGAACGCCTTCGCCTGCTTGCCCAGGTCGGTCCCTTGACTGATGTTGGCGCGGAACAGGTCTCCCGTGGAGATGTGCGGGATCGACAGGTTCTTGGCGAGGAACGCGGCCTGCGTCCCCTTGCCCGCGCCGGGGGGACCGACCAGGACGATTCGCATCAGCGGAGGAACCCTTCGTAGTTACGCTGCTGGAGCTGGCTCTCGATCTGCTTCACCGTCTCCAGACCGACACCCACGATGATCAGGATGCTGGTGCCGCCCAGCGGGAAGCTGCCGTTGCTCCCGTTGAAGACCGCGATGGCGACCGTTGGCACGAGAGCGATGAGACCCAGATACAGCGATCCCGGCCACGTGATGCGATTCAGCACGTAACTCAGGTACTCCGCGGTGGGGCGGCCGGCCCGGATGCCGGGGATGAAGCCACCGTACTTCTTCATATTATCCGCCACTTCCTCGGGGTTAAACGAGATAGCGACGTAGAAGAAGGCGAAGAACACGATCAGCAGGAAGTAGGCGGCCATGTAGATCGGGTGGTCGCCCTTGGTCATGTTGCGGCTGATCCACTGCGCCCAGCCCGCGGTCGACCCGGAGAACTGCACGATCAGCGCCGGGATGTAGAGCAGCGACGACGCGAAGATGACCGGGATCACACCCGCCTGATTGACCTTCAGGGGGATGTACGTGGAGGTGCCGCCGTACGAGCGGCGGCCGATCATGCGCTTCGCGTACTGCACCGGAATTCGGCGCTGGGCCTGTTCGACGAAGACCACCAGGCCGACCATCGCGAGACCGACGGCGATCACCGCGAGGAACTCCACCCAGCCGCCGGCGATCTTGCCGGAGACCTTGATCGCCCACAGCGAGCCGGGGAATCCGGCGGCGATGGCCACGAACATCAGGATCGACATGCCGTTGCCGATGCCCTTGTCGGTGATCAGCTCACCGAGCCACATGATCATCACGGTGCCCGCGGTCATGGTGGTCACCATGGTCACGGTGGTGAAGATCGACTGGTTCGGCACGATGTCGAACTTGTTCTGGCAACTGGAGAACAGGCTGCCGGAGCGGGCGGTGGCGACGAGGCCGGTGCCCTGGAGGACCGCGAGCGCGACGGTCAGGTACCGGGTGTACTGCGTGATCTTGGTGGTGCCCGCCTGGCCCTCCTTCTTGAGGGCCTCCAGGCGTGGGATCACCACCGTGAGGAGCTGCAGGATGATGCTCGCCGTGATGTACGGCATGATCCCGAGCGCGAAGATCGTGAGCTGGAGAAGAGCGCCGCCGCTGAACATGTTCACCAGGCCGAAGAGGCTGTTGCTGCTCTTCGTGTCCTTAATGCACTGGTTGACCACCGAGTAGTCGATCCCCGGCACCGGAACATGCGCACCGAGGCGATAGATCACCACGATGCCCAACGTGAACAGCAGCTTCTTCCGCAGGTCGGGCGTCCTGAACGCCCGTGCGAACGCGGTGAGCACGGTGCCTCCTGCACCCCCCGCGCACGGCGGAAGGACGGTCTGATGAGGTACTGACTGATACGGGCAGATACGGCGCTGGCCATACGGCTGTACCACCCGCGAAAGCACACAGGCTCTGCGAACAGTAACAACCGACGTCACCCTACCCGCGAGGCGGGCTCCCTAGGAATGACCAATCGGCCAAGGAAATACAAGGAAACAACGACCGGGGATGCCCCTAGGTGCTGGGCATCCCCGGTCGTCGTGTGACATCTGACTCAGATGAGTTCGGTCACGGTACCGCCGGCGGCGGTGATCTTCTGCTGGGCGGACCCGGAAACCGCGTCCACGGTCACCTGGAGCGCCACGGTCACCTCGCCGGTGCCGAGCACCTTGACGAGCTGGTTCTTGCGTACCGCGCCCTTGGCGACCAGATCGGCCACCGTGACCTCGCCGCCCTCGGGGTAGAGGGTCGCGAGCTTGTCCAGGTTGACGACCTGGTACTCGGTGCGGAACGGGTTCTTGAAGCCCTTGAGCTTCGGGAGACGCATGTGGAGGGGCATCTGCCCGCCCTCGAAGCGCTCCGGAACCTGGTAGCGGGCCTTGGTGCCCTTGGTGCCACGACCGGCCGTCTTGCCCTTGGACGCCTCGCCACGACCCACACGGGTCTTGGCGGTCTTGGCGCCGGGGGCCGGACGGAGGTTGTGGATCTTGATCGGGCTTTCGTTACCCATGATCAGTCGACCTCCTCGACCGTGACGAGGTGGCGGACGGTCTGGACCATGCCGCGGATCTCCGGCCGGTCCTCCTTGACCACCACGTCGTTCAGCCGCTTCAGGCCGAGCGACCGCAGGGTGTCACGGTGGTTCTGCTTGCTGCCGATGTAGGACTTGGTCTGGGTGACCTTGAGGCGAGCCATTACGCACCCACCCCGGCACGCGCACGCAGCAGGGCGGCGGGCGCGACGTCCTCGATCGGCAGACCGCGGCGGGCGGCGATCTCCTCGGGGCGCTGAAGCCCCTGGAGCGCGGCCACCGTGGCGTGCACGATGTTGATCGCGTTGTCCGAGCCGAGGCTCTTGGACAGCACGTCGTGGATACCGGCGCACTCCAGAACGGCGCGCACCGGGCCACCGGCGATCACACCGGTACCGGGGGAAGCGGGCTTGAGCAGGACGACGCCCGCGGCCTTCTCGCCCTGGATCGGGTGCGGGATGGTGCCCTGGATACGGGGGACCTTGAAGAAGTGCTTCTTGGCCTCCTCCACACCCTTGGCGATGGCGGCCGGCACCTCCTTGGCCTTGCCGTAACCGACACCCACGGTGCCGTCACCGTCGCCCACCACGACCAGCGCGGTGAAGCTGAAGCGACGACCACCCTTCACAACCTTGGCGACGCGATTGATCGCGACGACACGCTCGACATAGGCGGTCTTCTCGGCCTGCTGGCCGCCGTCCCGCCGGTCCTTACGGTCCCGTCGCTCGCCGCCACCGGCACCGCTTCCGCGGCGCTGGGGTCCAGCCATTGGAATTACCTCTCTTCGTTTTCCGCTAGCTACGGAACCGGATCAGAACTTCAGTCCGGCTTCGCGGGCGGCGTCCGCCAGGGCGGCGATGCGCCCCGCGTACTGGTTGCCGCCACGGTCGAACACGACAGCCTCGACGCCCTTGGCCTTCGCACGCTCGGCCACGAGCTGGCCGACCTGCTTGGCCTTGGCGCTCTTGTCGC
Source organism: Streptomyces sp. NPDC003300 (assembly GCF_040610915.1). Lineage (NCBI taxonomy): Bacteria > Bacillati > Actinomycetota > Actinomycetes > Kitasatosporales > Streptomycetaceae > Streptomyces > Streptomyces sp. NPDC003300. The sequence goes on from NZ_JBEXNE010000011.1 coordinate 20,515, forward strand.
CTTCGCCGCCGCGGATGGACGCGTCGAGGGTCGACGCGGACGCGAGCGTGTGGCCCGCGAGATCGTCGATGACCTGCGCCACGATGCCACGGTTGGAACGGGTCACGACCAGACGCGGACGCGCCTCCGTGCCCGAGACCCGCTTGCGGACGCGGATGTGGCGACGCTTGAGTGCCGCACCCTTGTACGCCTTGCCCTTGGCGATCTTCACACCGTATGCCATGGCTACTTACCAGCCTTTCCGACCTTGCGGCGGATGACCTCGCCGGCGTACTTGACGCCCTTGGCCTTGTACGGGTCGGGCTTCCGCAGCTTGCGGATGTTGGCGGCCACCTCGCCGACCTTCTGCTTGTCGATGCCCTCGACGGAGAACTTCGTCGGGTTCTCGACCTTGAAGGAGATCCCCTCGGGGGCCTCGACGAGAATCGGGTGGCTGTAGCCCAGGGCGAACTCCAGGTTGGAGCCCTTCGCCTGGACGCGGTAGCCGACACCGCTGATTTCGAGCTGCTTGCTGTAGCCCGCGGTCACGCCGGTGATCATGTTCGCCACCAGCGTGCGGGACAGGCCGTGCAGGGCCTTCGAGACACGCTCGTCGTTGGGGCGGGTGACCAGCAGAGTGCCGTCCTCGCCCTTGGCGATCTCGATCGGCGCGGCAACGGTGTGCGAAAGGGAACCCTTGGGGCCCTTCACAGCGACCGTGCGGCCGTCGATGGTGACGTCCACTCCGGCGGGAACCGAGATGGGCAGCTTGCCGATGCGCGACATTGCTATACCTCGCTTTCCCGGTTACCAGACGTAGGCGAGGACTTCCCCACCCACGCCCTTCTTCTGCGCCTGCTGGCCGGTGAGCAGCCCGTGGGACGTGGAGATGATCGCCACGCCCAGGCCGCCGAGCACCTTCGGCAGGTTGGTGGACTTCGCGTAGACCCGCAGACCAGGCTTGCTGATCCGCTTGATCCCGGCGATGGAGCGCTGCCGCTCCGGACCGAACTTCAGCTCGAGGATGAGGTTCTTGCCGACCTCGGCGTCCTCGACCTTCCAGCCGGTGATGTAACCCTCCTGCTGGAGGATCTCCGCGATGTGCGACTTGATCTTGCTGAACGGCATCTCGACGTCGTCGTGGTACGCCGAGTTGGCGTTACGCAGACGGGTCAGCATGTCCGCGATGGGGTCGGTCATGGTCATGAGTTGGCCCTGGGCCTCTCTCGCCGGGGTTTCCTATCTGTGCCATCCCTCTCCCCGAGAGGTGCGCCGCGCGGTGGCGGACACGTCGGGACGGGTGCGGTACGGGGACCTACGGCGTAGTAAGTCGAATCGGGCGGCGGACGCCCAACCCTTCTACCTTACGGGAAAAAGGTTGGGCCCCCGACCGTCCAGATGCTTACCGAGAGTTCCTGGTGATCCGGATTGCCCGGACTACCAGGAGCTCTTGGTCACGCCCGGCAGCTCGCCACGGTGGGCCATCTCACGAAGGCACACGCGGCACAGGCCGAACTTGCGGTAGACGGAGTGCGGCCGGCCGCAGCGCTGGCAGCGGTTGTACGCGCGCACAGCGAACTTCGGCTTACGAGCGGCCTTGGCAATGAGAGCCTTCTTCGCCACGGCTCACGCCTCCTTGAACGGGAAGCCGAGGTGACGAAGGAGGGCGCGGCCCTCATCGTCGTTGGTCGCCGTGGTGACCACGGTGATGTCCATACCCCGGACGCGGTCGATCTTGTCCTGGTCGATCTCGTGGAACATGACCTGCTCCGTGAGACCGAAGGTGTAGTTGCCCCGGCCGTCGAACTGCTTCGGCGACAGACCGCGGAAGTCGCGGATACGCGGGAGCGCGAGCGACAGCAGGCGGTCCAGGAACTCCCACATGCGGTCACCGCGGAGGGTGACGTGGGCGCCGATCGGCTGACCCTCACGCAGCTTGAACTGCGCGATGGACTTCCGGGCCTTGGTGACCTGCGGCTTCTGGCCGGTGATCGTGGCGAGGTCGCGGATGGCGCCCTCGATCAGCTTGGAGTCGCGGGCGGCGTCGCCCACACCCATGTTGACCACGATCTTGGTGAGACCGGGAATCTGCATGACGTTCTCGTACGAGAACTCGTCGCGCAGCTTGCCCGCGATCTCCTCGCGGTAGCGCGTCTTGAGACGCGGCTGTGCGTGCGTCGTAGCGGTGTCAGTCATCAGATGTCCTCACCGGTCCGCTTGGCAACGCGGATCTTGTTGCCCTCGTCGTCGAACCGGTAGCCGACGCGGGTCACGACCTTGTTGCCGTCCTTCTCAACAACGAGCTGCACGTTGCTGACGTGGATGGGCGCCTCGGTGGTGATGATGCCGCCGGTCTTCGAACCGCGGTCGGTCTGGCCGGCCTTGGTGTGCTTCTTGACCCGGTTGACACCCTCGACGAGGACACGGTCGAGCGCGGGGTAGGCAACGATGACCTTGCCCTGCTTGCCCTTGTCCTTACCGGTGATGACCTGGACCAGGTCGCCCTTCTTGATCTTCATCGGTTACAGCACCTCCGGCGCGAGCGAGACGATCTTCATGAACTTCTTCTCGCGCAGCTCACGGCCCACCGGGCCGAAGATACGGGTGCCGCGGGGGTCGCCGTCGTTCTTGAGGATGACGGCGGCGTTCTCGTCGAACCGGATGTACGAGCCGTCGGCGCGACGGCGCTCCTTGACGGTCCGGACGATGACCGCCTTGACGACCTCGCCCTTCTTCACGTTGCCACCGGGGATCGCGTCCTTGACGGTGGCGACGATGACGTCACCGATTCCCGCGTAGCGGCGACCCGAGCCACCGAGAACACGGATGCAAAGGATCTCCTTGGCACCAGTGTTGTCGGCGACACGAAGTCGCGACTCCTGCTGGATCACGTCTATCTCCTGTTTGTCGCGTCGGTTCCCGGCGGGGCCCACTCACGGGGAGCGGGCCACCGCCGAGCCTGACGGAACGGTCCTGAGGGAGTGCCCTCAGGGATTACTTGGCCTTCTCGAGGATCTCGACGACGCGCCACCGCTTGGTCGCGGAGGTCGGCCGGGTCTCCATGAGGAGGACCCGGTCGCCGATGCCCGCGGCGTTCTGCTCGTCGTGCGCCTTGAGCTTGTTGGTGCGGCGGATGACCTTGCCGTACAGGGCGTGCTTCACACGGTCCTCGACGGCGACCACTACGGTCTTGTCCATCTTGTCGCTGACCACAAGGCCCTCGCGGGTCTTGCGGAAGCCGCGCTGCTCGTCGGTCGTCTCAGTCACATTCTTCTCGCTCATCAGGCGCTCTCCACCGTCTCCACAGTCTCGATGCCCAGCTCACGCTCGTGCATCAACGTGTAGATCCGGGCGATGTCCTTGCGGACCACCTTGAGCCGGCTGTTGTTCTCGAGCTGCCCGGTGGCCCCTTGGAAGCGGAGGTTGAACAGCTCCTCCTTCGCCTCGCGCAGCTTGTTGACGAGCTCCTCGTCACCAAGCTGGCGCAGCTCGGAAGCCTTGGTACCGGCCGCCATCACGACTCACCTGCCTCGCGCCGCACGATGCGGCACTTCATCGGAAGCTTGTGCGCGGCGCGGGTCAGCGCCTCACGAGCAACCTTCTCGTTCGGGAATGACAGCTCGAACATCACCCGACCGGGCTTGACGTTCGCGATCCACCACTCGGGAGAACCCTTACCGGAACCCATGCGGGTCTCGGCGGGCTTCTTGGTCAGCGGGCGGTCCGGGTAGATGTTGATCCAGACCTTGCCGCCGCGCTTGATGTGACGGGTGATGGAGATACGAGCGGACTCGATCTGCCGGTTGGTCACGTAGGCGGGCGTGACGGCCTGAAGGCCGTACTCGCCGAACGCCAGCTCCGTGCCGCCCTTGGCCATTCCGTCGCGCCCGGGGTGGTGCTGCTTGCGGTGCTTGACCCTACGGGGGATCAGCATGGTACTTAGCCTTCCGTTCCGGGGGTCTCCGCGGCTGCTGCCGGGGCCTCGACGGCAGGAACATCCGTCTTGGAGGCCGGGGAGCCGGACGCGCCGTCGGTCTGAGGACGACGGCCGCCACCGCCACCGCGGCCACCGCGCTCGCCACCGCGGCGCTGCGGACGCTCGTTGCCGCCACCACGCGCCGGGCGGTTGCCCGCACGGGCCGCGGCGTTGTCGGCGCGGACCTCGGCGATGTTCTTGACGTCGCCCTTGTAGATCCACACCTTGACACCGATACGGCCGAAGGTGGTCTTGGCCTCGAAGAAGCCGTAGTCCACGTTGGCGCGCAGGGTGTGCAGCGGGACACGGCCCTCGCGGTAGAACTCGGAGCGGGACATCTCGGCGCCGCCGAGGCGGCCACCGCACTGGATCTTGATGCCCTTGGCGCCGGCCTTCATGGTGCCCTGCATGCTCTTGCGCATGGCACGGCGGAAGGAGACGCGCGAGGAGAGCTGCTCGGCGACGGCCTGGGCCACCAACTGAGCGTCCATCTCCGGGTTCTTGACCTCGAGGATGTTGAGCTGGACCTGCTTGCCGGTCAGCTTCTCCAGGTCACCGCGGATGCGGTCGGCCTCCGCGCCGCGACGGCCGATGACGATGCCCGGCCGGGCGGTGTGGATGTCGACGCGGACGCGGTCACGGGTGCGCTCGATCTCCACCTTGGAGATACCGGCGCGCTCCATGCCCTGCGTCATCATCTTGCGGATGGCCACGTCTTCCTTGACGTAGTCCTTGTACAGCTTGTCGGCGTACCAGCGGGACTTGAAGTCCGTGGTGATGCCGAGGCGGAACCCGTACGGGTTTACCTTCTGGCCCATTACCGGGTCTCTCCCTTGCTGGCGACGACCACGGTGATGTGGCTGGTCCGCTTGCGGATGCGGTAGGCGCGGCCCTGGGCGCGCGGCCGGAACCGCTTGAGGGTCGGACCCTCGTCCACATACGCCTCGCTGATGAACAGCGACTCGGCGTCGGTGTGGTCGTAGTTGTGCGCGGCGTTGGCAATGGCGCTGTCCAGCACCTTGCCGACCGGCACGCTCGCGGCCTGCGGGGTGAAACGCAGGACCGCCTGAGCCTCCGTGGCGTCCATGCCACGGATGAGGTCCACCACGCGGCGGGCCTTCATGGGCGTGACGCGGATGTACCGCGCCTGGGCCCTGGCTTCCATGGTTGTCCCTTCAGTGTCTGTCTTCGTCGTCACGGTTCAGCCCGCTCAGCGACGCCGCGACTTGCGGTCGTCCTTCTCGTGCCCGCGGAAGGTGCGGGTCGGTGCGAACTCGCCGAGCTTGTGGCCGACCATCGACTCAGTGACGAACACCGGGACGTGCTTACGGCCGTCGTGCACCGCGATCGTGTGACCCAGCATCGCCGGGATGATCATCGAGCGGCGGGACCAGGTCTTGATGACGTTCTTGGTGCCTGCTTCGTTCTGTACGTCCACCTTCTTGATCAGGTGGTCGTCGACGAAGGGCCCCTTCTTGAGACTGCGCGGCATCTAAACCCGCTCCTAGCGCTTCTTGTTCGTCTTGCGGCGGCGGACGATGTACTTGCTCGATGCCTTCTTCGGCGAGCGAGTACGACCTTCCTTCTGACCCCACGGGGAGACCGGGTGGCGACCACCGGAGGTCTTGCCCTCACCACCACCGTGCGGGTGGTCCACCGGGTTCATGGCGACACCGCGGACGGTCGGGCGGACGCCCTTCCAGCGCATGCGGCCGGCCTTGCCCCAGTTGATGTTCGACTGCTCGGCGTTGCCGACCTCGCCGATCGTGGCGCGGCAGCGGACGTCGACCATGCGGACTTCACCGGACGGCATGCGAAGGGTGGCCATGGTGCCTTCCTTCGCCAGTAGCTGGACGGAAGCGCCCGCGGAGCGGGAGATCTTCGCGCCGCCACCGGGCCGCAGCTCGATCGCGTGGATCGTCGTACCCACCGGGATGTTGCGCAGCGGCAGGTTGTTGCCCGGCTTGATGTCGGCGTTGGGGCCGTTCTCGATCCGGTCACCCTGCTGGAGCTTCGCGGGGGCGAGGATGTAGCGCTTCTCGCCGTCCGCGTAGTGCAGCAGCGCGATGCGCGCGGTGCGGTTGGGGTCGTACTCGATGTGCGCGACCTTGGCGGGCACGCCGTCCTTGTCATGGCGACGGAAGTCGATGACACGGTAGGCGCGCTTGTGGCCACCGCCTTGGTGGCGGACGGTCACACGACCGGCGTTGTTACGGCCGCCCTTGCTGTGCAGCGGGCGGACCAGCGACTTCTCCGGCGTGGACCGCGTGATCTCGACAAAGTCGGCGACGCTGGAGCCACGACGGCCCGGAGTCGTCGGCTTGTACTTGCGGATACCCATTTCTCAGTCCTCGGATGAATTCAGGACTTCGACACGATCCGGCCTCCGTTAGGAGACCGGGCCGCCGAAGATGTCGATTCGGTCGCCCTCGGCAAGGGTCACGATGGCGCGCTTGGTGTTGGCGCGCTTGCCGAAACCGGTGCGGGTGCGCTTGCGCTTGCCCTGCCGGTTGATCGTGTTGACCCCGGTGACCTTGACCGAGAAGACCGCCTCGACGGCCTGCTTGATCTGGGTCTTGTTCGCGCGCGGGTCGACGACGAACGTGTACTTGTTCTCGTCCAGCAGCGCGTAGCTCTTCTCCGAGACCACCGGCTTGATCAAGAGGTCACGGGGGTCCGTGTACGTCTTGCTGGTGATCACGGGTCCGGTGGTGGTCGTGTCGTCGCTCATCAGGCTTCGCTCCCTTCGAGCTCATCCTCGGAGGCGACGGCCTTGCCGGAGGCCGACTCAGGACCGGATCCCGCCACGAAACGCTCGAAGGCGTCCTTGGTGAAGACCACGTCGTCGGAGACGAGCACGTCGTACGTGTTGAGCTGGCCTGCGTCCAGGATGTGCACCTGGGGCAGGTTGCGGGCGGAAAGCCACGCGGCCTCGTCGGCGCGCTCGATGACCAGGAGCACGTTCTTGCGCTCGCTGATCTTGCCGAGCAGGCTCTTGGCGGCCTTCGTCGACGGGGCGGAGCCCTCGACGACGCCGGAGACGACGTGGATGCGGTTGTGCCGCGCACGGTCGGTCAGGGCGCCGCGGAGGGCGGCCTTGACCATCTTCTTGGGGGTGCGCTGCGAGTAGTCACGCGGTACGGGACCGTGGACGACGCCACCGCCGGCGAACTGCGGGGCGCGGGTCGAGCCCTGACGGGCGCGGCCGGTGCCCTTCTGGCGGTACGGCTTGCGGCCACCACCGCGGACCTCGCCACGCGTCTTCACCTTGTGCGTGCCCTGGCGGGCGGCGGCGAGCTGCGCGACGACGACCTGGTGGATCAGCGGGATGCTGACCTTGGCGTCGAAGATCTCGGCCGGGAGTTCTACGGTCCCGGCGGTGTCGCCCGACGGCGACAGGACGTTGATGGTGCTCATAGCCTTCAGGCCCCCTTGGCCGCGGTGCGGACCAGGACGAGGCCGCCGTTCGGACCGGGGATAGCGCCCTTGATGAGCAGCAGTCCCTTCTCCGCGTCAACGGCGTGGACGGTCAGGTTCTGGGTGGTGACCCGCTCGTTGCCCATGCGGCCCGCCATGCGCATGCCCTTGAAGACACGGCCGGGGGTGGCGCAGCCACCGATGGAGCCCGGCGAGCGGTGCTTGCGCTGCACGCCGTGCCCGGCGCCGAGGCCCTTGAAGTTGTGACGCTTCATGACACCGGCGAAGCCCTTGCCCTTGCTCTTGCCGGTCACGTCGACCTTGACGCCTGCCTCGAACACCTCGGCGGTGATCTCCTGGCCGAGCGTGTACTCCGCGGCGTCCGCGGTGCGCAGCTCCACCAGGTGGCGGCGGGGGGTGACGTCGGCCTTCGCGAAGTGGCCCTTGAGGGGCTTGTTCACCTTGCGCGGGTCGATCTCGCCGAAGGCGAGCTGAACCGACTCGTAACCGTCGGCGTCGTTCGTACGGACCTGGGTCACAACGTTCGGACCGGCCTTGACGACAGTCACTGGGACGACACGGTTGTTCTCGTCCCAGACCTGGGTCATGCCGAGCTTCTCGCCCAGGATGCCCTTGATCTGCTTGGTCATCTTCTCCGCGCCTCTCAGAGCTTGATCTCGATGTCGACGCCGGCCGGAAGGTCCAGGCGCATCAACGAGTCAACGGTCTTGGGCGTCGGGTCGAGGATGTCGATCAGGCGCTTGTGCGTGCGCATCTCGAAGTGCTCGCGCGAGTCCTTGTACTTGTGCGGCGACTTGATGACGCAGTACACGTTCTTCTCAGTGGGCAGCGGCACCGGGCCCGCGACCTGCGCACCAGTACGCGTCACCGTCTCGACGATCTTCTTCGCCGAGGAGTCGATGACCTCGTGGTCGTAGGCCTTGAGCCGGATGCGGATCTTCTGTCCCGCCATGGCTACTCCGTAGTCCTTGTCTCTGTTTACGCTCTGACATCCGCTTCGCCGACCCACGCGGTCGGGCGTGTCGCGCCCCTTCCGCGAATTTCCGCATGCGGAAATCCCTCTTCAGGGGGTTGCGTGGGAGATAACACCCACCGGATGCCTGGTCGGAACCGCGCTCACGCTTCCCGGAAGATTCCCGTACGTCCGCCCCAGCGCTGCCCCGAGGGGCAGTTAAGGCGACGAGTACTGTGGGACTCGCTTCCGGTCCTCCCGACGGGAGGCGCGCAGCATCGGCGCTCGACCGAGCAACTTGGACAGTGTGCCATATGGGGCATGGCCGTGGCCAATCGGGCCGGAAAGCTTACCCCTCCGCGTTCGGCCGCCAAACCTGGGCTCGTTGAGGCGTGCGGCGGCGGCCCTCACAGCGAGTGGGTCGCGGTGATACGTCCTGTTCCGTCCGCTTGCACGTCGGCCGTGCCGTTGCCGCCGGTGACGGTCACCCGGATCACCACGGCCCTGGTCTTCGCGTCGCGGGCGATGTCGATCCTCCAGGAGCCGGCGCCCGCGCCCGTGACCCCGAGGTTGGTCCTGGCCTCCCTGACGAGTTCCGGCATCCGCTCGTACGGCAGGTCGGTCAGCACCACGGGCAGTTGGCCCGGTGCCCACTCGTCCGGCTTCGTGCCGCGGGCCGTCATACGGCGGTCGGTGACGCTGACGCTGACGGCGGTGGACACCCCGGCCTTGAGCAGCGCGTCGGAGGTGGCGCGCAACTGCCCTCCGACGAGGATCGAGGTGCTGACGTCGGCCGTGGTCACGCTCCGCGAGACGGTCGTGCTCGTGGCGCCGGAACCGCCGGAACGGCCGGAACCGCCGAAGGCGCCGGGGCTCGTCACGGACGAGGAGGGCTTCGCCGGGTCGTCCGTGAAGAGGTCGCCGCGGAAGACCAGGACGACGACCGCGGCACCGGCCAGCATGCCGAGGACGGCGATCGCGCACCAGGGGCCGGCCTTCTCCGGATCGCGGACCCGCGTGGACTCCGGCGCCGAGTCCAGCGACGCCCGCGCCGCCCGGCTCGCCCACTCCGCGTCCGGCTCGCTGACGATCGTGACGTCCCACGGCCTGTCGGGCCGGTACTCGACCACCACGATGCCGCGCACCGGGAAGTCGGGGAGGTCGACCAGATTCACCGGCCGGTGGACGTGGGCCCGGAACGCGGGCCGGTCCTCCGGCGCCACGGTCAGGTCGAAGGCCACCGGCACGTCCGCGTACTCCCCGCTGGTGGCGCGCCTGCTCTCGATCATGGCGACGGCCTTGACCCGCTCCACGACCGGCCGCCGCACCCGGCGCCGCGCGCTGAACGCGGCCGTGGTCAGGACCAGCAGCGCCAGGGCCGCGATGCCGCTGCCCCACACCGCGACCTTGCCGATGGTGCCGCCGACCACGATCGCCGCCACCCCGGCGCCGAACGCCCCGCCGACCAGCAGCCCGCGCAGCAGCGCCGCAGGGCCGTTCCCGCTGGCATGGGCGGTCTCCGTGGCATCCGTCATCGTCACGAGGGGTGATTCTGTCCTGAACGAACCACCGCAGGAAGACGTTCGGGTGTCGTACCGGTGACGACCGGGGGCGGGCCCGCGCCGCGCCCCCGGTCCCGTGCCGCCGGTGATCCCGGTGGGATCAGCGGGTCCGCGGGGTCACGGGGTCAGTGCGTGTAGAGGTACACGAAGCCGTTGGCCTGGGAGCAGAAGTAGTTGGGGCCCCAGAGCGCGACGCCTGCGGCGCCCGCCGCCTGGCACTGTTCCTGCGTGTAGTAGACGCCCGAGACGTGGAATTCGCCCGCGGCGCTGGCGGAGGTCGCGGCGCCGAGCGGGGCCAGGATCGCCACCGCGGCGGCGGCGAGCAGTCCGATGCGTTGTCTCACGTTCCAACTCCTTGAACAGGGTGATTCCCTGACAGACAGTCAGGGACCGTGCGGAGGTGGTGCGATTGCGCTCGCATGCTATCCGGGCGACCCGCTATAGGTCTATACCAATGCGGCGGTGCTGTGCCGACCGGCGGCCGGGCCGCCGCACCCGTCGTACTAAGGTCACGACGTATCCACCCACCTCGGCACGGAGGCCCCGCATGAAGGCGACCAAGGGTGCGGGCGCGCTCCTGCGACTGCGGAAGGTGAGCAGGACCTACGGGGAACGCAAGGCGCTGCTGCCGCTCGACCTGAGCCTGGCGCCGGGCCGCTGCACGGCCCTGTTCGGCCACAACGGCTCCGGCAAGTCCACCCTGCTGCGGATCGCCAGCGGCCGGGACGCGCCCACCTCGGGAGAGGCGCTGTTCGCGGGCCGCACCATGAGCGAGGACGACCCCGAGGTACGCGCCAGGGTCGCGGTCGTCGGCGACACCGTCGCCTGCTACCCGGACCTGACCGTCCGCGAGCACCTGGAGCTGGTCACCGTCGCGCACGCCGTGGACGACGCCGCCGCCTGGATCGACCAGGTGCTGGCCGACCGGCGGCTGTCCGACCACGCCAACGCCCTGCCGGGCTCGCTCTCCTCCGGCCAGATGCAGTCCCTGCTGCTGGCCGCCGCCCTCGTCCGCCCCCGCGACCTGCTCGTCCTCGACGAGCCCGAGCAGCGCCTCGACCCCGACGCCCGGCGCCGCCTGGCCGAACTCCTCGTCGCGGAGAAGGCCGACGGCGTCGCCGTACTGCTCGCCACCCACCAGCCCGACCTCGCCGAGGCCGTCGCCGACCGCATGATCGCCCTGGAGGACGGCCGTGTGATCGCCACCGGCGCGCCCGCCACGGTCCTGCGCGAGCTGGGGCTGCGCCCGTGACGGCCGCGTCGATCCCGCCGCAGGCGGACGGCCGGGACCCGGTGGACGACGGCGACGACTCCGGCGTCGCGACCGACATCGCGTCCGACCTCGGGGACCCGGACCCCGACGACGTCTGGAGCGAGGAGGACGACGACCGGACGGCCGAGACGCTGGCCTGGCTGAAGCGCAAGCGCCGGGCACACCGCAGGGAACAGGGCCGGGACCTGGCCGTCCTGCTGTACTCCGTGCTGCTCGGCGGCATCGGGTACGGCAGCGGGGTGGCCGTGCACTTCCTGCGGGAGCTGGAGAACGGCGCGGACTACAGCGGGGTCGGCCGGGACCTCCAGCGCGGGCTGCCCGCGCTGTTCACGACCCTGACCGTCGCCCTCGCGCTCTTCGCGGCGCGCGACGCGCTGTGGCGCGGCCCGGTCGTCGTGCCGGGCCCGACCGTGGGCTGGCTGCTGGCCCAGCCGGTACGGCGGGCGGCGGTGCTGCGCCCGTGGTTCCGGCTCTCCGCCGGGATCGCGCTGATCCCCGGCCTGCTGGTGGGGGTCGCGGGCGGCGTCGTACTGCGCGTCACCGGGCGCGCGGCGATCGGCCCCGCACTGCTCGGGGTGCTCCCGGCCGCGCTGTGCCTGCCGCTGCTCGCGGTCGCGCTCGGCATGGCCGTCGAGCGGCGGCCCCGGCTGATCCGGGCCGTCCAGCGGTGGACCGCGCCCGCCGTCCTGCTGCTGGGCGCGCTGACCGCCCAGACCGTCCTGGCCGCGACCGGCCACCGCTCGTCGGTCCTGGAGTGGATCGAGCTGTGGTCGGGGCCGTGGGGCTGGGCCGCGCAGCCGGTCGTACGGGCCACCGGCGGCTCGGTGCCCGGCTGGCCCGCCGCGGTCGTGCTGCTGGTGGCGCTCACCGCCGTCGCGACCGTCCGCGCGTACGGGGACGCGGCCCGCGTGCCGACCACGCAGCTCAGGGAGCGGGCGGCGACGGCCACCACCGTGTCCTCCGTGATGTGGTCGATGGAGCTGCGCGCCGCCAAGCTGGCGATCATGGAGGCGGGCGGCGCGTCCACCGCCCGCGGGCTGCGGCTGCGTCCGCCGCGCGGGCGGCTCGGCCGGCACTTCGTCGTCGAGTGGCGCGACCTGCTAGCGCTGCTGCGGGCCCCCGGGCGGCTCGGCAAGGCCGCCGTCTGGACCGCGTGCGGCGCCGCCACCGCGGGGCTCGGCGTGGACCTCGGCGGGGAGCGGCGGGTCGTCGGCCTCGTCCTCGGCCTGCTCTTCGGCTACATGGCGGTCGGCGCGCTCGCCGAGGCCGCGCGGCTGGAGACCGACGATGTGCGGCGGGCCGCCTGGGCGCCGTTCCGCTTCCGCACGCTGATGCTGCACCACGCCGTCGTGCCCGCCGTCCTCGGCGCGCTCCTCGGCCTGCTCGCCGCGGTCCCCTTCGCCGTGACCGGCACCCCCTCGGCGCTGCTGCTCATGCCCCTGTGCGCCCCGCCCTTCACCGCCGCCGCCCTCTTCTCCGCGTGCCGCGGCCCCGCCCGCACCCAGCTCCTCTTCCTCGGCGGCGGCTCCCCCGTCGGCGGGCCCGGCCCGCTGATCTTCCTCGCCTGGTACGCCGCCGGGCCCCTCGTCTCCGTCACCGCCCTCGCCCTCCTCCTCGACCCGCCCCTCGTCCACGGCCTCCACCCCGGCTCCGCCGCCCAGCTCCTCCTCCCCACCGCCCTCCTCACCGCCCTCCTTCTCCTCCTCACCACCCGCGCCGCCGACCGCCTCATCCGCCACTGACCCCTCCGGGGGTCCCCCAAAAAAGCCGGCGCCCTCGCGCAGGGCCAGGTCTTCAGGGGCGCGAGGAACTGCGCGCTCAGCCACGACGCTCCCGCACGTCACCACCCGCCCCAGCGGGGCAATCCGGTTGTCCCCGGACCACCGGGCCGGTGGGGGTTCCCCGCGCAGTTCCCCGCGCCCCTAACGGGGCCCACCCCCTTTCGCCCGAACGGCAAGCCGATCCTTCAAGGGGCGCGAGGAACTGCGCCACCAGCCACGACGCTCCCGCACCTCACCACCCGCCCCAACGGGGCAGACCGGTTGTCCCCGGACCACCGGGCCGGTGGGGGTTCCCCGCGCAGTTCCCCGCGCCCCTAACGGGGCCCACCCCCTTTCGCCCGAACGGCAAGCCGATCCTTCAAGGGGCGCGAGGAACTGCGCCACCAGCCACGACGCCCCCGCACCTCACCACCCGCCCCAGCCGGGCAGACCGGTTGTCCCCGGACCACCCGCCGGTGATGGGTTGCCCGCGCAGTTCCTCGCGCCCCTGACGGGGCGCACGGTCTTTCGCCCGGACGGCGATCCGATCCTTTAAGGGGCGCGGGGAACTGCGCGCTCAGCCACGACGCTCCCGCACCTCACCACCCGCCCCAGCGGGGCAGACCGGTTGTCCCCGGACCACCGGCCGGTGGGGGTTGCCCGCGACCCTGACGGGGCACCGTCCTGCGCGAGGTGTCGGCGGAGGAGGGAGGCAACCTGATCGCCGCGAAGCGGCTCTTAGCGGGCGTGAAGGACCACCACAGCCCAGACCACCCCTCCCGCCGCTCCCTGCTGACGGCAGCGGTGGCGACGGCGGGAGCGACGGCCGCGGCAGCGGCCCTGAGCGGCTGCACCTCCCAGGCCCAGGACACCGCCCCGCGCCGGCTCCCGGCCCCGGCGGACCCGCTGGCGACGCAGCCGTACCGCCCGCAGGGCGACCCGCTGGTGCTCCAGGTGATGGCGCACCCGGACGACGACCTGTTCTTCATGAACCCGGACACGCTGCACTCGCTCCAGGTGGGCACGCCCGTGGTGTCGGTGTACGTGACGGCGGGCGAGTCGACAGGCGTCAACCACGAACCGTTCGGCCCGCGCAGGCGCCACCGCAGGGACCAGGCCGCGTACTCCTCCTCCCGCCACCAGGGCCTGCGGCAGGCGTACGCGACGATGCTGGGGCTGCCGCACTTCACCCGGTGGACCACCGACGTGATCGACGTCGGCGGCGGTCTGCACGCGGAGGTGGACGAGCTGCGGCACGGCGCGATGCACGCGCGCCTGGTGTTCCTCCAGGTGTCGATGCACGAGCTGAGCTCCAGCGCGAGCCTGCCGATGATGTGGGAGGTGCCGGGCACCGTACTGTCGTACGTGGTGGCGCAGAACGCGCCCGCGCCCGCCAACGGCCGCGGCACGTACACCCACCAGAAGCTGGTCGACGTCCTGGCCGGGCTGATGGAACGTTTCCGCCCGACGGAGATCAGGACGCTCGACCCGGACCCCGACATCCAGGTGCACGACAAGCGGCATCCGGCCGCCAGTGAGCAGCCCGGCTTCTCCGACCACCGGGACCACACCGCGACGGCGCTGTTCACCTGGAAGGCGATGGCGCAGTGGGTGTCGGAGTCTGCGAACGGCCCCGGCCGGGCGGTGCCCGCCTTCAGCACCACCGCGTACCGCGGCTACTACAACCACCACTGGCCGTACAACCTGCCGCCCGCGACCGTGGCGCTCAAGGCGCGCTTCCTCTTCCAGTACGGCGGCAACCAGGCGTGGCGCTGCGGGAATCCGGGCGGCTGCGGTGACTACGGCCAGGGCGAGAACGAGCCGCTGGCCAACCCCAAGGGGTGGATCCGCTCGACGCACCGCCGCTATCCGGGGGCGCGCCGGATCGTGGTCGGCGGGGCCGCGTACGAAGTGCTCGGTACGCGGGCGGTGCGGCGCGAGGAGACCCGGCCGGGCAGCGGGGTCTGGGGGCCGCCCCAGGATCTCGGCGGCGGGACGCTGGCCCCGGCGCTGTCCTGTGTACGGACCCGCGACGGCGGCACCCTGCTGTTCGCGCTGCGCTTCGCCGTCCTGGAGGGGCACGGCGGGCCGAACACCCGCGACATCGTGATGTGGCGCGACGGGGGCTGGTCCTCGCTCGGCAGTCCCGAGACTCACCCGGACCGTACGCGCAGGACCGGTGCGCCGGTCGCCGTCGCGGCCCCTGACGGCACCGTGCACCTCTTCGCGCGCAACGCGGCCAAGGGGGTCAGCACCCGGGTGCTGACCGCCGGCGTCTGGAGCCCCTGGCGCGATCTCGGCGGCGCCGAGGTCCAGGACGGGCTGGCCGTCGTCACCGACCGCCGTGGCCGTATCCACGTCTTCGCCTCCGGCCACACCACCGTCCACCACTGGGCCCAGCCCAAGCCGGGCGGCGCCGTCGCCTACGCCCCCCTCCCGGCCCTCCCCGCCCCCGGCGGCCTCCCCTCCGCCGCCCTCACCCCCTCCGGCCCCCTGTCACTCCGCTACACCCTCCCCGCCACCCCCCGCGTCTTCCACCAGTCCCTCGCCCTCTAGGGCCGCGCCTGACGGGGCGCAACGCAAAGGTGCCCCGGATCGCGGGAAGCGATCCGGGGCACCCTCGTTGGCTCAGAGCGAGCCGCAAGCCACTACTTGTTGATCTTCGTGACCTGACCGGCACCCACCGTGCGCCCACCCTCACGGATGGCGAACTTCAGGCCCTCTTCCATGGCGATCGGCTGGATGAGCTGGACGCTCATGGCCGTGTTGTCGCCCGGCATGACCATCTCGGTGCCCTCGGGGAGGGTCACGACGCCGGTCACGTCCGTGGTGCGGAAGTAGAACTGCGGACGGTAGTTGTTGAAGAAGGGGGTGTGACGGCCACCCTCGTCCTTCGACAGGATGTAGGCCTGGGCCTCGAACTCGGTGTGCGGGGTGACCGAACCGGGCTTGATGATGACCTGGCCGCGCTCGACATCCTCGCGCTTGATGCCACGGAGGAGCAGACCGACGTTCTCACCGGCCTGGCCCTCGTCGAGCAGCTTGCGGAACATCTCGATGCCGGTGACCGTGGTGGTGGTCTTGTCCTGCTTGATGCCGATGATGTCAACGGTCTCGTTGACCTTCAGCACACCACGCTCGATGCGGCCGGTGACGACGGTGCCACGACCGGTGATCGTGAAGACGTCCTCGATCGGCATCAGGAACGGCTTGTCGACGTCACGCTCGGGGGTCGGGATCGCGGTGTCCACGGCCTCCATGAGGCCGAGGAGCTTCTCGCCCCACTCCTTGTCGCCCTCAAGCGCCTTGAGCGCGGAGACGCGCACGACCGGCAGGTCGTCGCCCGGGAACTCGTACTCGGAGAGCAGCTCACGGACCTCGAGCTCGACGAGCTCCAGGATCTCCTCGTCGTCCACCATGTCGGCCTTGTTCAGGGCGACGACGATGTACGGCACGCCGACCTGGCGGGCCAGGAGCACGTGCTCCTTGGTCTGCGGCATCGGGCCGTCGGTCGCGGCGACCACCAGGATGGCGCCGTCCATCTGCGCCGCACCGGTGATCATGTTCTTGATGTAGTCCGCGTGACCGGGGCAGTCGACGTGCGCGTAGTGACGCGACTCGGTCTGGTACTCGACGTGCGCGATCGAGATGGTGATACCGCGCTGGCGCTCCTCAGGAGCCTTGTCGATCTGGTCGAAGGCCGAGGCCTCGTTCAGGTTCGGGTACGCGTCGTGCAGCACCTTGGTGATCGCCGCGGTAAGGGTCGTCTTACCGTGGTCGATGTGACCGATGGTGCCGATGTTGACGTGCGGCTTAGTCCGCTCGAACTTCGCCTTCGCCACTGGGGTCCTCCTGGGGAGTGGATCTGTACGCCTTGCTTCATCGGCGCCAGGTGATCTTTGCTGGAATGCGGACTGCCGGGGCACCCGCCGCGCACCGTCCGGTACACACCTTCCGGTTTGCGGCGGATTGCCCCGAAGCCTGCTGTCAAGCCTAAAGGGTGAAACGCGCTGAGGATTTCAGGCGTTACTCGCCCTTGGCCTTCGCGATGATCTCCTCGGCGACGTTCCGCGGAACCTCGGCGTAGGAGTCGAACTGCATGGAGTAGCTGGCCCGGCCCGAGGTCTTGGACCGCAGGTCACCGACGTAGCCGAACATCTCCGACAGCGGAACCAGGCCCTTGACGACACGGGCGCCGCTGCGCTCCTCCATGGCCTGGATCTGGCCACGGCGGGAGTTGAGGTCGCCGATGACATCGCCCATGTAGTCCTCGGGCGTGGTGACCTCGACGGCCATCATCGGTTCGAGGAGCACGGGGCTCGCCTTGCGGGCACCCTCCTTGAACGCCTGCGAACCGGCGATCTTGAATGCCAGTTCGGAGGAGTCGACCTCGTGGTAGCCGCCGTCGATCAGGGTGACGCGGACGCCCACCATCTCGTAGCCGGCCAGGATGCCGAACTTCATGGCCTCCTGCGCACCGGCGTCCACCGACGGGATGTACTCGCGGGGGATGCGGCCACCGGTGACCTTGTTGACGAACTCGTAGGTCGCGTCGCCGCCTTCCAGCGGCTCCAGCATGATCTGCACCTTCGCGAACTGACCGGTACCACCGGTCTGCTTCTTGTGGGTGTAGTCAATGCGCTCGACCGTCTTGCGGATGGTCTCGCGGTACGCGACCTGCGGCTTGCCGACGTTGGCCTCGACCTTGAACTCGCGCCGCATACGGTCGACCAGCACCTCGAGGTGCAGTTCGCCCATACCGCCGATGATGGTCTGGCCGGTCTCCTCGTCCGAGTGGACCTGGAAGGAGGGGTCCTCCTCCGAGAGCCGCTGGATGGCGACACCCAGCTTCTCCTGGTCACCCTTGGACTTGGGCTCGATCGCGACCTGGATCACCGGCGCCGGGAAGTCCATGGACTCCAGGATCACCGGGCTCTTGTCGTCGCACAGCGTCTCACCGGTGGTGGTCTGCTTCAGGCCCATGACGGCGATGATGTCGCCCGCGCCCACCGACTCGATCTCCTCACGCTTGTTCGCGTGCATGCGGTAGATCTTGCCGATGCGCTCCTTCTTGCCCTTGACGGAGTTCAGCACAGCCGAACCCGCGTTCAGGCGGCCCGAGTAGACCCGGACGAAGGTGAGCTTGCCCAGGTGCGGGTCGCTCATGATCTTGAACGCGAGGCCGGAGAACGGCTCCTCGTCCGACGGCCGGCGCTTGATGATCTCGTCGGCGTTGCCGACGGCGTGGCCCTCGATGGCCTCGACGTCCAGCGGCGACGGGAGGTAGCGCACGACCGCGTCGAGCAGGGGCTGAACGCCCTTGTTCTTGAACGCGGTGCCGCAGAACACGGGGGTGACGGTGACGGAGTCCTTGGTCCCCTTGGAGGCCAGGGTGATCCGGCGGATGGCCGCGATCAACTGGTCCTGGTCGGGCTCCTGGCCCTCCAGGTACAGCTCCATCATGGCGTCGTCGTGCTCGGCGACGGCCTCGAGCAACTTGCCGCGCCACTCGTCGGCCGCTTCGACGTGGGTGTCCGGGATGTCGACGGTGTCGTACATCTCGCCCTTGGTCGCTTCCGCGGACCAGACCAGCGCCTTCATCTGGACGAGGTCGACCACGCCCTTGAAGTCGGCTTCCGCGCCGATCGGGAGCTGCATGACCAGCGGCACCGCGCCGAGGCGGTCCACGATCATGTCGACGCAGCGGTGGAACTCCGCGCCGGTGCGGTCGAGCTTGTTGACGAAGCAGATGCGGGGCACGCCGTAACGGTCGGCCTGACGCCACACCGTCTCGGACTGCGGCTCCACACCGGCGACACCGTCGAACACCGTGACGGCGCCGTCGAGGACGCGGAGCGAACGCTCCACCTCGACGGTGAAGTCGACGTGACCGGGGGTGTCGATGATGTTGATGGTGTGGTCGACATCATCGAGCGGCCAGTGACAGGTCGTCGCGGCCGACGTGATCGTGATGCCGCGCTCCTGCTCCTGCTCCATCCAGTCCATGGTGGCTGCGCCGTCGTGGACTTCACCGATCTTGTAGGAAACACCGGTGTAGAACAGGATCCGCTCGGTGGTCGTCGTCTTGCCCGCGTCGATGTGGGCCATGATCCCGATGTTGCGGACCCTGGCCAGGTCAAGCGAAGTGGTGGCCATGTGGCTCAGTCTTCTCTCGGTTTCGATGTGGGTGGTGACTACCAGCGGTAGTGCGCGAAGGCCTTGTTGGACTCGGCCATCTTGTGCGTGTCCTCGCGGCGCTTCACGGAAGCACCCAGGCCATTGCTGGCGTCGAGGATCTCGTTCATCAGACGCTCGGTCATCGTCTTCTCGCGACGGGCGCGGGAGTAACCGACGAGCCAGCGGAGCGCCAGCGTGTTCTGACGGCCCGGACGGACCTCGACCGGCACCTGGTAGGTCGCACCGCCGACGCGGCGGGACTTGACCTCAAGGGTCGGCTTGATGTTCTCCAGCGCGCGCTTCAGCGTGATGACCGGGTCGTTGCCCGACTTCTCACGAAGGCCCTCAAGGGCGCCGTACACGATGCGCTCAGCGGTGGAGCGCTTGCCGTGCAGGAGGATCTTGTTGACGAGCGACGTCACCAGCGGGGAGCCGTAAACCGGGTCGATGATGACCGGGCGCTTCGGGGCGGGGCCCTTACGAGGCATGCTTACTTCTCCTTCTTGGCGCCGTAGCGGCTACGAGCCTGCTTACGGTTCTTGACGCCCTGCGTGTCGAGGGAACCGCGGATGATCTTGTAACGAACACCCGGAAGGTCCTTCACACGACCGCCGCGCACGAGCACGATCGAGTGCTCCTGGAGGTTGTGGCCCTCACCCGGGATGTAAGCCGTGACCTCGATACCGCTGGTCAGCCGTACGCGCGCGACCTTGCGCAGCGCCGAGTTCGGCTTCTTCGGGGTGGTCGTGTACACACGCGTGCAAACGCCACGACGCTGCGGGGAACCCTTCAGCGCGGGCGTCTTGTTCTTCTCGACCTTGTCCTGCCGGCCCTTTCGGACCAACTGCTGGATCGTAGGCACCGTTTCTCCGGTTTCTGTGTGCCGATCTCGATAAATCTAACCTGGGGACCGACCCACGCGGTCGGGTGTGTCGCGGACCCCGCACGAATCCGAACCAACGGAGAAGTGCGTATGTCGGGTGACGCGGCCTCGGTGCCCTCTCGCGGTCGCATGGCACGCGCGAGGACCCGGGCACACCCCAGGCACAAGGTCAGAGCGTACCTACCGCATCGGCTGCGGTCAAAACAAATGCAAACGCGCAGGCCGGTGACTACTCGAAGATTGCCACCACCCAGATCAGCGCCCAGAAAGCCAGCCCGAGATAACCGATCACCAACCCGGCGGTCGCCATCCCGTCACCCTGCTCACCGCGCTCGCGGATCTGCCGCTTCGCGGTGTGCCCGAGCACGACCGCGCCGATCGACGCCATCCCGAAGATCGGCGACCCGACCAATGAGCACACCAGTGCCCCGATCGCCGCCCCGTTCGTCTTCGGCACGGGCGCCACCGGCGGCGCGTACCGGAACGGCTGCGGCGCCCCGAACGTCGGAGGCACCGGATACGGCGAGGACGGCCGCGGAATGTCCGCTGTCAGCCGGTCCAAGTCCCCGTACGTACGCGCCGCGTAGGCACGCCCCAACCGGTCCTCGTACTCTTCCTGCTTCAACCGCCCCTCGGTGAACGCCTCGTTCAGCACGTTCACCGCGCGCTCTCTGTCCGCATCCCCGGCAAGCATGTATCCATAATGCCGCAGAGCGGCCATCCCCGAGAGGGATGGCCGCCCTGTGTGACAGCAACGGGACGAAACTCAGCCGTTGTACGGGCCGTAGTCGTAGTCCTCCAGCGGAACGGCCTGGCCGGAGCCGGTGCCGAACGGGCTGTAGTCGATGTCGTCGTAGCCGACGGCCGAGTACATCGCGGCCTTGGCCTCCTCGGTCGGCTCCACCCGGATGTTGCGGTAGCGGGCGAGGCCCGTACCGGCCGGGATCAGCTTGCCGATGATGACGTTCTCCTTCAGGCCCAGCAGCGAGTCCGACTTGGCGTGGATCGCCGCGTCGGTCAGCACCCGGGTCGTCTCCTGGAAGGAGGCGGCCGACAGCCAGGACTCCGTGGCCAGCGAGGCCTTGGTGATACCCATGAGCTGCGGACGACCCGAGGCCGGGTGACCGCCCTCGGAGACCACACGCCGGTTCTCGGTCTCGAACCGGCCGCGCTCGACCAGCTCGCCGGGCAGCAGCTCCGCGTCGCCGGACTCGATGATCGTCACCCGGCGCAGCATCTGCCGGATGATGATCTCGATGTGCTTGTCGTGGATCGACACGCCCTGCGAGTTGTAGACCTTCTGGACTTCCTGCACCAGGTGGATCTGCACCTGGCGCTGGCCCAGAATGCGCAGCACGTCGTGCGGGTTGGTGGCACCGAAGGTCAGCTTCTGGCCGACCTCGACGTGGTCGCCCTCGCCCACCAGGAGCTTGGCGCGCTTGGAGATCGGGTAGGCGATCTCCTCGGCACCGTCGTCCGGGGTGACGACGAGCTTCTTCGTCTTCTCGGTCTCCTCGATCCGCACCCGGCCGGACGCCTCGGAGATCGGGGCGACACCCTTCGGGACACGGGCCTCGAACAGCTCGACGACACGCGGCAGACCCTGCGTGATGTCGTCACCGGCCACACCACCGGTGTGGAAGGTACGCATCGTGAGCTGGGTGCCGGGCTCACCGATCGACTGGGCCGCGATGATACCGACGGCCTCGCCGATGTCGACGAGCTTGCCGGTGGCCAGCGAACGGCCGTAGCAGTACGCGCAGGTGCCGACGGTCGACTCGCAGGTGAGGATCGAGCGGGTCTTGACCTCCTCGACACCGTGCCGCACGAGCTGGTCGATCAGCACGTCACCGAGGTCGACGTTGGCGGGCGCGATGACCTTGCCGTCCACCACGACGTCCTCGGCGAGCATGCGGGCGTACACGCTGGTCTCGACGTCGTCCGTCTTGCGCAGCGAACCGTCCGCGCCGCGCTCGGCGATCCGCAGCTTCAGACCGCGCTCGGTGCCGCAGTCCTCCTCGCGGATGATCACGTCCTGCGAGACGTCCACCAGACGACGGGTCAGGTAACCCGAGTCGGCGGTACGCAGCGCGGTGTCGGCCAGACCCTTACGGGCACCGTGGGTGGAGATGAAGTACTCCAGCACGGACAGGCCCTCACGGAAGGACGCCTTGATCGGACGGGCGATCGTCTCGTTCTTGGCGTTCGACACCAGGCCACGCATACCCGCGATCTGACGCATCTGCATCATGTTTCCGCGGGCCCCGGAGTCCACCATCATGAAGATGGGGTTGGTCTTCGGGAAGTTCGCGTTCATCGCCACGGCGACCTCGTTGGTCGCCTTGGTCCAGATCGCGATGAGCTCCTGAGTGCGCTCGTCCTTGGTGATCAGACCGCGCTCGTACTGCTTCTGGACCTTCTCGTCCTGGGCCTCGTAGGAGGCGATGATCGCCTTCTTGGCCTCGGGCACCACGATGTCCGTGACGGACACGGTGACACCGGAACGGGTCGCCCAGTGGAAGCCCGCCGCCTTCAGGTTGTCGAGCGTCGCCGCCACGATGACCTTGGGGTAGCGCTCGGCGAGGTCGTTGACGATCTCGGAGAGCTGCTTCTTGCCGACCGCGTAGTCCACGAACGGGTAGTCCTCGGGCAGCAGCTCGTTGAAGAGCGCGCGGCCCAGGGTCGTCCGCAGCCGGAACGTGTCGCCGAGCTGGTACGGCTCCTCGCCCTCGGTGGGCTCCGGCGGCACCCAGCCGCGCGGCGGGACGGTGCCCACCGGGAAGCGGATGTCGACCGGCGCCTGCATCGACAGCTCACGGCCGTCGAACGCCATGATCGCCTCGGCGGTCGAACCGAACGCCCGGTTCTCCCCGATGACCTCGCGCTCCTCGGAGTCCGTGGTCAGGAAGAACAGACCGAGCACCATGTCCTGGGTCGGCATGGTGACCGGACGGCCGTCGGCCGGCTTGAGGATGTTGTTCGAGGACAGCATCAGGATGCGGGCCTCGGCCTGCGCCTCCGCGGACAGCGGGAGGTGCACGGCCATCTGGTCGCCGTCGAAGTCCGCGTTGAACGCGGTGCAGACCAGCGGGTGGATCTGGATGGCCTTGCCCTCGACGAGCTGCGGCTCGAAGGCCTGGATGCCCAGACGGTGCAGGGTCGGTGCGCGGTTGAGCAGCACCGGGTGCTCGGCGATGACCTCTTCGAGCACGTCGTACACGACCGTACGGCCGCGCTCGACCATGCGCTTGGCCGACTTGATGTTCTGCGCGTGGTTCAGGTCCACCAGGCGCTTCATCACGAACGGCTTGAAGAGCTCCAGCGCCATGGCCTTGGGCAGGCCGCACTGGTGCAGCTTGAGCTGCGGGCCGACGACGATCACCGAACGGGCGGAGTAGTCGACGCGCTTGCCGAGCAGGTTCTGCCGGAAGCGGCCCTGCTTGCCCTTGAGCATGTCGGACAGCGACTTCAGCGGACGGTTGCCGGGGCCCGTGACCGGGCGGCCGCGACGGCCGTTGTCGAAGAGCGCGTCGACGGCCTCCTGGAGCATGCGCTTCTCGTTGTTCACGATGATCTCGGGGGCGCCGAGGTCGAGAAGCCGCTTCAGGCGGTTGTTGCGGTTGATGACACGGCGGTACAGGTCGTTGAGGTCGGAGGTCGCGAAGCGGCCACCGTCGAGCTGCACCATCGGACGCAGGTCCGGCGGGATCACCGGGACGCAGTCCAGCACCATGCCGTTGGGCTTGTTGGTGGTCTGGAGGAAGGCGGAGACGACCTTGAGGCGCTTGAGCGCCCGGGTCTTCTTCTGGCCCTTGCCGGTACGGATGATCTCGCGGAGGCGCTCGGCCTCCTCCTCCAGGTCGAAGGACTCCAGGCGCTTTTGCAGCGCCGCGGCACCCATCGAACCCTGGAAGTACGTACCGAAGCGGTCGCGCAGCTCGCGGTAGAGCAGCTCGTCGCCCTCCAGGTCCTGGACCTTGAGGTTCTTGAAGCGGGCCCACACCTCGTCGAGCCGGTCGATCTCGCGCTGCGCACGGTCGCGGAGCTGCTTCATCTCGCGCTCGGCGCCTTCGCGGACCTTGCGGCGGACGTCGGCCTTGGCGCCTTCGTTCTCCAGCTCGGCCAGGTCGGCTTCCAGCTTCTTCTGCCGGCCCTCGACGTCGGAGTCACGGCGCTGCTCGACCTGCTGGCGCTCGACGGAGACCTGGGCCTCCAGCGACGGCAGGTCGCGCGTGCGGCGCTCGTCGTCCACCCACGTGATCATGTACGCCGCGAAGTAAATGACCTTCTCCAGGTCCTTCGGGGCGAGGTCGAGCAGGTAGCCGAGGCGTGACGGAACGCCCTTGAAGTACCAGATGTGCGTGACGGGCGCGGCCAGCTCGATGTGGCCCATCCGCTCACGACGCACCTTGGCGCGAGTGACCTCGACGCCGCAGCGCTCACAGATGATGCCCTTGAAGCGGACCCGCTTGTACTTCCCGCAGTAGCACTCCCAGTCCCGGGTCGGGCCGAAGATCTTCTCGCAGAAGAGCCCGTCCTTTTCCGGCTTGAGCGTGCGGTAGTTGATGGTCTCCGGCTTCTTCACTTCGCCGTGCGACCAGGTACGAATGTCGTCCGCGGTGGCAAGGCCGATCCGCAGCTCGTCGAAGAAGTTGACGTCGAGCACTTGTCGTCAATCCCGCCTTCGGGTTCCACCCGACCAAAAAACGCGGTCGGGGTCGATTGTCAAACATGGTCTGAACGGTCCTGGGAGAGGCCGCCCGGTCCTGGAGGGACCGGGCGACCGGCCCGTCAGACCTCTTCGACGCTGCTCGGCTCCCGCCGGGACAGGTCGATACCGAGTTCTTCCGCGGCGCGGAAGACGTCCTCGTCGGTGTCACGCATCTCGATGGACATGCCGTCCGAGGACAGCACCTCCACGTTGAGGCAGAGCGACTGCATTTCCTTGATGAGCACCTTGAAGGACTCGGGGATGCCCGGCTCGGGGATGTTCTCGCCCTTGACGATGGCCTCGTAGACCTTCACGCGGCCGAGCACGTCGTCGGACTTGATGGTCAGCAGCTCCTGGAGGGCGTAAGCGGCGCCGTACGCCTCCAGCGCCCACACCTCCATCTCACCGAATCGCTGGCCACCGAACTGCGCCTTACCACCCAGCGGCTGCTGGGTGATCATCGAGTACGGACCGGTGGAGCGGGCGTGCAGCTTGTCGTCCACCAGGTGGTGCAGCTTGAGGATGTACATGTAGCCGATCGAGATCGGCTCAGGGAACGGCTCGCCGGAGCGGCCGTCGAACATCCGCGCCTTGCCGGACGGCAGGACCATGCGGTCGCCGTCGCGGTTCGGGATGGTGGACTCGAACAGACCGCGGATCTCGTCCTCGCGGGCGCCGTCGAAGACCGGGGTCGCGACGTTGGTGCCGGCGGCGACGACGTCCGCGTCGATCGCCTGGAGGCGACGCGCCCACTCCTCGCCGATACCGGAGACGTCCCAGCCCTGCTTGGCGAGCCAGCCGAGGTGGATCTCCAGCACCTGTCCCGGGTTCATGCGGGACGGGACGCCGAGCGGGTTGAGGATGATGTCGACCGGGGTGCCGTCCTCGGTGAACGGCATGTCCTCGACCGGCAGGATCTTCGAGATGACGCCCTTGTTGCCGTGACGGCCGGCGAGCTTGTCGCCGTCGGTGATCTTCCGCTTCTGCGCCACGTACACGCGCACGAGCTGGTTGACACCGGGCGGCAGTTCGTCGCCCTCCTCGCGGTCGAAGACCCGGACGCCGATGACCTTGCCGGTCTCGCCGTGCGGCACCTTCAGCGAGGTGTCACGGACCTCACGGGCCTTCTCGCCGAAGATCGCGCGCAGCAGGCGCTCCTCCGGGGTCAGCTCGGTCTCGCCCTTGGGCGTGACCTTGCCGACCAGGATGTCGCCGGCGACGACGTCGGCGCCGATCCGGATGATCCCGCGCTCGTCGAGGTCCGCGAGGACCTCCTCGGAGACGTTGGGGATGTCCCGGGTGATCTCCTCCGGGCCGAGCTTGGTGTCACGGGCGTCGACCTCGTGCTCCTCAATGTGGATCGAGGAGAGGACGTCGTCCTGGACCAGCCGCTGGCTGAGGATGATCGCGTCTTCGTAGTTGTGGCCCTCCCAGGGCATGAACGCCACCAGGAGGTTCTTGCCGAGGGCCATCTCGCCCTCGTCGGTCGAGGGACCGTCGGCGAGCACCTGGCCGACGACAACCCGGTCGCCCTCGTTGACGACGACCTTCTGGTTGAAGGACGTGCCCTGGTTGGAGCGGGAGAACTTCGCGACGCGGTACGTGGTGTACGTGCCGTCGTCGTTGGTGATGGTGACGTAGTCGGCGGAGACCTCCTGGACCACACCGTCCTTGTCCGCCTTGATGACGTCACCGGCGTCGACCGCGCAGCGGTACTCCATGCCGGTGCCGACCAGCGGCGCCTCCGCCTTGATCAGCGGCACGGCCTGGCGCATCATGTTCGATCCCATGAGCGCGCGGTTGGCGTCGTCGTGCTCCAGGAACGGGATCATCGCGGTCGCGACCGACACCATCTGGCGCGGCGAGACGTCCATGTAGTCGACGTCGTCGCCGGGGATGTAGTCGATCTCGCCGCCGCGGCGGCGGACCAGCACGCGGGACTCGGCGAACCGCAGGTCCTCGGTGAGCGGCGCGTTGGCCTGCGCGATGACGAAGCGGTCTTCCTCGTCCGCGGTCAGGTAGTCGACGTCGTCGGTGACGACGCCCTCGACGACCTTGCGGTACGGGGTCTCGACGAAGCCGAACGCGTTGACCCGGCCGTAGGAGGCGAGCGAGCCGATCAGGCCGATGTTCGGGCCTTCGGGGGTCTCGATCGGGCACATGCGGCCGTAGTGCGACGGGTGCACGTCGCGGACCTCGAAGCCGGCCCGCTCACGGGACAGACCGCCGGGGCCCAGCGCCGACAGGCGGCGCTTGTGGGTCAGGCCGGACAGCGGGTTCGTCTGGTCCATGAACTGGGAGAGCTGGCTGGTGCCGAAGAACTCCTTGATGGAGGCGACGACCGGCCGGATGTTGATCAGGGTCTGCGGCGTGATCGCCTCGACGTCCTGGGTCGTCATCCGCTCGCGGACCACGCGCTCCATACGGGCCAGGCCGGTACGGACCTGGTTCTGGATCAGCTCGCCCACGTTGCGCAGGCGGCGGTTGCCGAAGTGGTCGATGTCGTCGACCTCGACGACCATCGAGGAGCCGTTCTCCCCGGTGGTCTCGGTCTCACCGGCGTGCAGCTTCACCAGGTACTTGATGGTGGCGATGATGTCGTCGGTGGTGAGCACACCGGCGTCCAGGGGCGCGTCGCTGCCGAGCTTCTTGTTCACCTTGTAGCGGCCGACCTTCGCGAGGTCGTAGCGCTTGGGGTTGAAGTAGAGGTTCTCCAGCAGGGTCTGCGCGGCCTCCTTGGTCGGCGGCTCGCCCGGACGCAGCTTGCGGTAGATGTCGAGCAGCGCGTCGTCCTGGCCCTGGGTGTGGTCCTTCTCCAGGGTGGCGCGCATCGACTCGTAGTCGCCGAACTCGTCCAGGATCTGCTCGGTGCTCCAGCCGAGCGCCTTGAGCAGGACGGTGACCGACTGCTTGCGCTTGCGATCGATGCGGACACCGACCATGTCGCGCTTGTCGATCTCCATCTCCAGCCAGGCACCCCGGGACGGGATGATCTTGGCGGAGAAGATGTCCTTGTCGGACGTCTTGTCGATCTGGCTGTCGAAGTAGACACCCGGCGAGCGCACGAGCTGCGAGACGACGACACGCTCGGTGCCGTTGATGCAGAAGGTGCCCTTGTTGGTCATCAGCGGGAAGTCACCCATGAAGACCGTCTGGGACTTGATCTCGCCGGTCTCGTTGTTGGTGAACTCGGCGGTGACGAAGAGCGGGGCGCCGTACGTGAAGTCGCGCTCCTTGCACTCGTCCAGCGAGTTCTTCGGAGGCTCGAATCGGTGGTCACGGAAAGTGAGCGACATCGACCCGGAGAAGTCCTCGATCGGCGAGATCTCCTCGAAGATCTCCTCCAGACCCGACTTCCTGGGGACGTCCTGCCCACTGTCCAGGGCCGCCTCGACACGGGCCTTCCACGCGGCGTTGCCGAGCAGCCAGTCAAAGCTCTCGGTCTGGAGCGCGAGGAGGTTCGGAACTTCGAGCGGTTCACGGATCTTCGCGAAAGAGATGCGCAGCGGGGCGGTGCTTGCGCCGTTGTTCGAATTGGTGGTCGAGGCGTTGCGCGAGGCGGCCAAGAGGGGGTCCTTCCGAGGGCTCGGACTCACTACGCGCATACCGGTCCGCCCCTGAGCGTAAGAAGAAAGCCCTGATGGCGGACTTCTTCAGCAGTGCTCAGACGTGGGCATGCTCCTGGTGACGGGCCAGGCAGCAGCTAACAGGCAGCGCAAAGGGTCAGTGTAGCCACTCGGCACACTGATGTCCAGAGCAGAGATTCGGAGTACCGAATCATCGCCCCCTCGTCCGTCCTGCGGATCCCGCCTCGGAACCGGATCCGCGCCTGCGCCATGCATTCCCGCATCTCCCCCGATCCATGCATCCAACCCGGATCGAAGTGTCGACGCGTCCTGAGAATTGCGCGCCGCGTGCGGTTCGTCAAGGCCCTGGCCTGGCAGAGATGCTCACAGCCCCGCGCCCGGCCCCCCTGCCGGATGGCTCCCGGAGCAGGTCCCGTGCGGGAACGATCACCTTATCCGGACGGTGGCACCGCCCCGCCACAAGGACGCGGGAACGCCGTAGGGCGGCCACCCGGATGGGTGACCGCCCTACGGCTGTCCGGCCCTGTGCGGGCCGTACGGGGACTGCTGGGTGCCGCTCGGTGTTACTTGACCTCGACCGAGGCGCCGGCGGCCTTGAGGGACTCGGCGGCCTTGTCGGCGGCAGCCTTGTCGACCTTCTCCAGGACGGGCTTCGGGGCGCCGTCCACGAGGTCCTTGGCCTCCTTCAGGCCGAGCGAGGTCAGCTCACGCACGACCTTGATGACCTGGATCTTCTTGTCACCGGCGGCGGTGAGGACGACGTCGAACTCGTCCTGCTCCGGGGCGGCGTCCGCGACGGCGGCCGGACCGGCGACACCGGCGGCGGCGACGGGGGCGGCGGCGGTGACGTCGAACTTCTCCTCGAAGGCCTTCACGAACTCGGAGAGCTCGATGAGGGTGAGGGTCTCGAACTGCTCGAGCAGCTCGGCCTGGCTGAGCTTCGCCATGATGGCGGTCCTTCCACTAATTCGGCTGGTGCCGGTTGTCGATGTCGGCGGGCGTACTCGGAGCCCGCTGGACTGCGGGAGTGGTTACTCCGCAGCCTCGGCGGGAGCCGGCGTACCGGCACCGCCCTGCTCTGCCTGCTCGGCCTGCTTGGCACGAAGCGCCTCCGCGGTGCGGACGAACTTCGAGGGCAGCGCCTGGAAGAGCGCGGCAGTCTGCGACTGCTTGGCCTTCATGGCGCCCGCCAGCTTGGCGAGCAGAACCTCGCGGGACTCGAGGTCCGCGAGCTTCTTGATCTCGTCGGCGGACAGCGCCTTGCCGTCAAGGACACCGCCCTTGATGACGAGAGCGGGGTTGTCCTTGGCGAAGTCGCGCAGACCCTTCGCCGCCTCGACCGGGTCACCGGCGACGAAGGCGACGGCCGACGGACCCGCGAACAGGTCGTCGAGCGTGCTGATCCCGGCCTCGTTGGCCGCGATCTTGGTCAGCGTGTTCTTCACCACGGCGTACGTGACGTTCTCACCGAGCGAACGGCGCAGCGTCTTGAGCTGCGCCACGGTGAGACCGCGGTACTCGGTCAGCACAGCGGCGTTCGAGGAGCGGAACTGATCCGTCAACTCGGCAACCGCGGCAGCCTTATCGGGCCTCGCCATGAGTCTCGGCCTCCTTCCGGGTGATTGCGGACCGCACGGAATTGAAGGAGGGGACTTGGCAAAAACGAACGCCCCGGCGCAGGCGCACGGGGCGTGACTCGACGGAATCGACTTCCGCTCGGCGGAAATCTCTTCCGGAGTTCATCCACGATCACCTGCGCGGGCCATCCGCAGCTAGCGGATCCTTCGGCCGCCACGCCCTTTTCGGGGCACGGCAACGACCAGCGGTCTTTGGCTTCTCGGGAAGCGTACGGGACGGGTCCTGACAACACCAAATCCGGCCCCCGTGCGGTGTGCACGGAGGCCGGACTTCGGATGGTGCCGCACGCCTTACGCGTGGCCCCGCGTCGTCATCAGACGGACGCCGGGTCCTCCTCGACGAGGAGGTTGCGGGTGCGGTTGGGGTCGACCTGGATGCCGGGGCCCATGGTGGTGCTCACGGCGGCCTTCTTGATGTAACGACCCTTGGCGGCGGACGGCTTGAGACGCAGGATCTCGTCCAGGGCCGCCGCGTAGTTCTCCACCAGCTTGGTCTCGTCGAAGGAGACCTTGCCGATGATGAAGTGCAGGTTCGAGTGCTTGTCGACGCGGAACTCGATCTTGCCGCCCTTGATGTCCGTGACAGCCTTCGCCACGTCCGGGGTGACCGTACCGGTCTTCGGGTTCGGCATCAGGCCACGGGGACCGAGCACGCGGCCCAGACGGCCGACCTTGCCCATGAGGTCCGGGGTGGCGACGACGGCGTCGAAGTCCAGACGGCCCTTCGACACCTCGTCGATCAGTTCGTCGGAGCCGACGATGTCGGCTCCCGCGGCTTCCGCGGCCGCAGCACGGTCACCGGTCGCGAAGACCAGGACCCGGGCGGTCTTGCCGGTGCCGTGCGGAAGGTTCACGGTGCCACGGACCATCTGGTCGGCCTTGCGCGGGTCGACACCCAGGCGGAAGGCGACCTCGACGGTCGAGTCGAACTTGGTGGTCGCGGTGTCCTTGGCGATCCGGACGGCCTCGAGCGGGGCGTACAGGCGCTCCGCGTCGATCTTGCCGTCGGCAGCGCGAAGGGACTTGCTGCGCTTGCTCACTTACTGCTCCTGTTGGTGAAGGGGAGTCGTGGTACGGGCCGAGCAGGCCCTGCCACAGATGAACCGGCGGGGCGTCAGCCTCGCCTCTGTCGCTCGGGCGTCAGCCCTCGACCGTGATGCCCATGGAGCGGGCGGTGCCGGCGATGATCTTCTCGGCGGCGTCCAGGTCGTTCGCGTTCAGGTCGGGGAGCTTCGTCGTGGCGATGTCCCGAACCTGGTCGCGGGTGAGCTTGGCGACCTTCTTGACGTGCGGCTCGCCGGAGCCCTTCTCGACACCCGCGGCCTTGAGGATCAGCTTGGCCGCCGGCGGCGTCTTGGTGATGAAGGTGAAGGAACGGTCGTCGTAGACCGTGATCTCCACCGGGATCACCATGCCGCGCTGCGACTCGGTCGCCGCGTTGTAGGCCTTGCAGAACTCCATGATGTTCACGCCGTGCTGGCCCAGCGCGGGGCCGACCGGCGGCGCCGGGTTGGCCGCGCCGGCGTTGATCTGGAGCTTGATCAGCCCCGTGATCTTCTTCTTCTTGGGAGGCATTGCTCTCTCCGGGTCCTGTTGAGAGTGTTCGTGCCTGCGTACAGGCATACCGCACCACTTTAGCGGGTATTGGCCCGCATCCTGAAACCGGCCGGTGGCCGGGGGACACAGCGGCCCCCGGCCGACGGAAATCCGTCGAACGGGGGCCGCTGGAAAAGTCTCAGTTCTTCTGGATCTGGTCGAAGCTCAGCTCGACCGGGGTCTCGCGGCCGAAGATCTCGACCAGGCCCTTGACCTTCTTCGAGTCGGCGTTGATCTCGTTGATCGTCGCCTGGAGCGTCGCGAAGGGGCCGTCGGTGACGGTGACCGAGTCGCCGACCTCGAAGTCCAGCACCTGGACCTCGACCTTGCGCGGCTGGGCGGTGCCCTCGGCGATGGCGGCGGCCTCGGCCGCGGCCTCCACCTCGGGGGCGAGCATCTTCACGATCTCGTCGAGGGTCAGCGGGTACGGGTCGTACGCGTTGCCGACGAAGCCGGTGACACCGGGGGTGTTGCGGACGACGCCCCACGACTCGTTCGTCAGGTCCATGCGCACCAGCACGTAGCCGGGGAGCTTGTTCTGCCGAATGGTCTTGCGGTCGCCGTTCTTGATCTGGACGACTTCTTCCTGGGGCACTTCGGCCTGGTAGATGTAGTCCTCGACGTTGAGCGAGACGGCGCGCTGCTCCAGGTTGGACTTCACGCGGTTCTCGTAACCGGCGTAGGTGTGGATCACGTACCACTCGCCGGGCAGGGTGCGAAGCTCCTCGCGGAAGGCGGCGACCGCGTCCACGACCGGCTCGGACACGGCGGCCTCGCCGTCGTCCTCGTCCGCTTCGTCCTCAGCCGCTTCGTCCTCGTCGGCGACCGCCACGTCCTCGTCGGACTCGTCGTCCGCCTCGTCGTCGTCCGCCTCGTCCGTGGCGGCCTCGGCGGCTTCCTCGTCCTCGTCCTCGTGGACGGCGGCCTGCTCGGCGGCTTCGCCGGCGTTCAGGTCGGCAGCCTCGGCCTGGTCGATCTCGCCGTCGGCGGCCTCGACGATGTCGAGCGCGGTGTCGTCGCCCTCAACGGTTTCGTCGGCGTCGTACACGTTCGGGTCAGACACGGTGACTGCTTCTTCCTGACTTCAAGGGGTGGAACATGCGGACAGGCGCCCGTGGACCGGCGCCCACCGCGGGATCAGCCGAAGACGTACGAGACGAGCTTCGAGAATCCCCAGTCAACCACGCTGACGAGACCGATGACGACGACAACGAAGACAATCACCACTGTGGTGTAGGTGATCAGGTCGTTGCGGCTCGGCCAGACGACCTTGCGGAGTTCCGCGACGATCTGGCGGTAGAAGAGCGCCAGCCGACCGAGGGGGCCCTTCTTGCCGCGCTTGCCGCCGCGGCGGGGCTTGCGAGTCTCGTCGTCCTCGGACGTGTCAGGCTCAGGGGCCTCGATGGAGTCCGTGATCTCAGTCACTACGTCCTCACCTGACTCCGGGTCGTGGCCGTGTCGCGCCCGTCGCGCGGTACGGCGAGTGCTTTACCTGCCCACGTCCGTCGGGTGACGTGTGGAGCAGGGTCGGAGGGACTCGAACCCACAACCGCTGGTTTTGGAGACCAGTGCTCTACCAATTGAGCTACGACCCTTTGCGACTCCCCCAACGTACCGCAGCATTGCGGAACCGCGGTGCCGGTGGGAAGGCCATCGACGGATGAGTGTACGTGTTTCGCGGCCCTCCGTCGAACGCCTTGCGTCCGATCAGGTTCCGGCCGCGTTCCGTTGACGTTTTGACGCGGTGTCGACGGGGTGCCGGTGGGGTGCCGAGGAGGTTCCGGCGGGGTGCCGGCGAGGCGCTGGTCAGGTGCCGGTCGGGTGCCGACGGGGCCGCGGACCCCCGGCGCGCACCGGGTGTGTTCACAGTCCGGACAGGTCCGCAAACCTGGGTGCCGGGCCTCCCCCGCGTCTGGGACCATGCAGTCATGAGCGCAGCTACTCCCCCCGTACAGTCTCCCACCGACCGTCGGGTGTCGGCCCGCGTCGGGTCGATCTCCGAGTCCGCGACGCTGGCCGTCGACGCCAAGGCCAAGGCCCTCAAGGCCGCCGGGCGCCCGGTCATCGGATTCGGCGCGGGAGAGCCCGATTTCCCGACGCCCGGCTACATCGTCGAAGCCGCGGTGGAGGCGTGCCGCAACCCGAAGTACCACCGCTACACCCCGGCCGGCGGTCTGCCCGAGCTGAAGACGGCCATCGCCGCCAAGACGCTCCGCGACTCCGGCTACGAGGTCGAGCCGTCGCAGGTGCTGGTCACCAACGGCGGCAAGCAGGCCATCTACGAGGCGTTCGCCGCGATCCTCGACCCGGGCGACGAGGTCATCGTGCCCGCCCCGTACTGGACCACCTACCCCGAGTCGATCCGGCTCGCGGGCGGCGTGCCGGTCGAGGTCGTCGCGGACGAGACCACCGGTTACCGGGTCTCGGTCGAGCAGCTCGAAGCGGCCCGCACCGAGCGCACCAAGGTCGTGCTGTTCGTCTCGCCGTCCAACCCCACCGGCGCCGTGTACAGCGCCGCCGACACCGAGGCGATCGGCCGCTGGGCCGTCGAGCACGGCCTGTGGGTGCTGACCGACGAGATCTACGAGCACCTGGTGTACGGCGACGCGACGTTCACCTCGCTGC
Source organism: Streptomyces sp. NPDC003300 (assembly GCF_040610915.1). Taxonomy (NCBI): domain Bacteria; kingdom Bacillati; phylum Actinomycetota; class Actinomycetes; order Kitasatosporales; family Streptomycetaceae; genus Streptomyces; species Streptomyces sp. NPDC003300. The sequence goes on from NZ_JBEXNE010000011.1 coordinate 54,671, forward strand.
CGACGGCCGTGCCCGAGCTGCGCGACAAGTGCATCGTGGTCAACGGCGTGGCGAAGACGTACGCCATGACCGGCTGGCGGGTCGGGTGGATCATCGGCCCGAAGGACGTGGTCAAGGCCGCGACGAACCTCCAGTCGCACGCCACCTCGAACGTCTCCAACGTCGCGCAGGTCGCCGCGCTGGCCGCCGTCTCGGGGAACCTGGACGCGGTCGCCGAGATGCGGACCGCCTTCGACCGCCGCCGCCGCACCATCGTGCGGATGCTCAACGAGATCGACGGCGTCGTCTGCCCGACGCCCGAGGGCGCGTTCTACGTCTACCCGTCGGTGAAGGCGCTGCTCGGCAAGGAGATCCGCGGCAAGCGCCCGGCCGACTCCGTCGAGCTGGCCGCGCTGATCCTGGACGAGGCCGAGGTCGCGGTCGTGCCTGGTGAGGCCTTCGGCACCCCCGGCTACCTGCGGCTTTCGTACGCGCTCGGCGACGAGGACCTGGAAGAGGGCGTCTCGCGGCTCCAGAAGCTGCTGGGCGAGGCGAAGGACTGAGCCCCTTCGGACGCTGCGGCGATCCGTTTTTGCATTCGGGCAAGCCCCCGTTCGGAGAAAGTGGTACCGGACGGGGGCTGTCGTATAGCAGGATCTTGGAATGGCACGCGAGGTCCGTCAGCTCCCCAAGGCACATCTGCATCTGCACTTCACCGGCTCCATGCGCCCCGGCACGCTCCTGGAACTGGCCGACCGGCACGGCGTGCACCTCCCCGAGGCGCTGACCTCGGGCGAACCCCCCAAACTCCGGGCCACCGACGAGCGGGGCTGGTTCCGCTTCCAGCGGCTGTACGACATCGCCCGCTCCTGCCTGCGCACCCCGGAGGACATCCAGCGGCTGGTCCGCGAGGCCGCCGAGGAGGACGCGGCGGACGGCTCCGGCTGGCTGGAGATCCAGGTCGACCCGACCTCGTACGCGCCGCGGCTCGGCGGGCTGATCCCCACGATGGAGATCGTCCTGGACGCCGTGCACACCGCCTCGCGGGACACCGGGGTCGGCATGGCCGTGGTCGTCGCCGCCAACCGCATGAAGCACCCGCTGGACGCCCGTACGCTGGCCCGGCTCGCCGTCCGGTACGCCGACCGCGGCGTGGTCGGCTTCGGGCTCTCCAACGACGAACGGCGCGGTCTGGCACGGGACTTCGACCGCGCCTTCGCCATCGCCCGCGACGGCGGCCTGCTCGCGGCCCCGCACGGCGGGGAGCTGGCGGGGCCCTCCAGCGTCCGCGACTGCGTCGACGACCTGTACGCGGGCCGTATCGGGCACGGGGTCCGCGCCGCCGAGGACCCTCGGCTGCTGCGCCGCCTCGCCGAGAAGGGCATCACCTGCGAGGTCTGCCCGGCCTCCAACGTCGCGCTCGGCGTGTACGAGAAGGCCGAGGACGTACCGCTGCGCACCCTGTACGAGGCGGGCGTGCCGATGGCGCTCGGCGCCGACGACCCGCTGCTCTTCGGCTCCCGGCTCGCCGCCCAGTACGAGATCGCCCGCGCCTCGCACGACTTCACCGACGCCGAACTGGCCGAGCTGGCCCGGCAGTCCGTACGGGGCTCCCGCGCGCCGGAGGACGTACGCCTGCGGCTGCTGGCGGGGATCGCCGAGTGGGAGGCGACACCGGAGGGGGCCGGGGGCTCTCCCGAGGGGGCGGTGGGCTCCGCCGAGGGTGCGGTGGGCTCTGCCGAGAGGGTCGTCGGGTCTACAGGCTGACGCCGGGCTCTGCCGAGAGGGTCGTCGGATCTACAGGCTGACGCCCACCAGGACCGGCTCGTTGACCAGCGTCACGCCGAACGCCGCGTGGACGCCGTCGCGTACCTCGCGGGCCAGCGCCAGCAGATCCTCGGCGGTCGCGCCGCCGCGGTTGGTCAGCGCCAGCGTGTGCTTGGTGGAGATCCGCGCCGGGCCGCTGCCGTACCCCTTGGTGAACCCCGCCTTGTCGATCAGCCAGGCCGCCGAGAGCTTCGTGAGGCCCTGACCGGCCTCGCCCGCCGGGTACGACGGCGGCGCCGTGTCCTGGCCGAGCCGCTCCTTCGCCCGCTCCAGGAACGCGGCGTGCTCCGGGGCGGTCAGGATCGGGTTGGTGAAGAAGGAGCCCGCAGACCAGGTGTCGTGGTCGGCCTCGTCCAGCACCATGCCCTTGCCCGCGCGCAGCGCCAGCACCGTCTCCCGCGCCTTCTCCAGGGGCACCCGGTCGCCGGGTTCCACGCCCAGGGCGCGGGCGGTCTCCGCGTACTTCACCGGGGCGGAGAGCCCGCCCGCGTCCTCCAGTCCGAAGCGGACGCGCAGCACGACGTAGCGGTGCGGCTCCGCCTTGAAGCGGCTGTGGCGGTACGAGAAGGCGCACGCGTCGTTCGCCAGCGTCACCGTCTCGCGGGTCCGGCGGTCGTACGCGACGACCTCGGTGATCGTCGTCGACACCTCTTGGCCGTAGGCGCCGACGTTCTGGATCGGCGTCGCCCCCGCCGAGCCGGGGATGCCCGCCAGGCACTCGATTCCGGCCAGGCCGGCGGCGACGGTCCGCGCCACGACGTCGCTCCAGGTCTCGCCCGCGGCGACCTCAAGCGAGGTGCCGTCGAGGGTCACGCCGCGGGTGGCGATCCGTAGCGCCGTTCCCTCGAAGCCGCGGTCGCCGACGACGAGGTTGCTGCCGCCGCCGACGATCAGCAGGGGGGTGCCGGTGGTGTCCGCCGCGGCGACGGCGGCGATGACGTCGGCGTCCGAGGCCGCCGTGATCAGGCGGTGCGCGGGGCCGCCTACGCGGAAGGTTGTCAACGGGGCCAGCGGCGCCTTCTCCATTACGTCCACCCCCTCACCCTAGGGGCCCGCCGCCTCCCTTCTTTTCCCGGCCCGCTTGCGTGGGGGGGCGTCTTTGCCCGCCCGCCCACCCGTGCGGGTGCTTTCTTCGTCTGCGGGTGCCGCCCGTTCCTGGTCGGTCCCGGCCCGGGGCACCTCCTCGGGCGACGAACGTGCCCGCACTTCGATGACGTCCAGCCCTTGCCCGTTCGTCCCCCTGCGGGGGCACCCCGCACCGACCCCTCCGGTCCGCCGGCGCCCGCCTGTCCGCTGTGGCTGAGGAGGGAGGGGTGGCAGGGCGTACGGGCCCTGCGCAACTCCCCCCGGCCAATCCGAAAGGACCGCCCCCCAGAAGTGAAGACCCCGAGCCCCCCGCCAACCAACCAAAGGCCCCCCACTCCCCACGCCCCGCCACCCGCACCCGTACCAAAAGGGCCGCCCCCCCACCCACCACGAACACCACCCGTACCTGTAGCAAAGAGGCCGCCCCCTCCCACCCACCACGAACCGCCACCCGCACCCGTACCGAACGAGCCTGTGCCACCGCCCCCGACGCCCACCCCACGGCGAACCGCCCCCCCTCCCAGCCCCCACCCACCACGAACCGTCACCCGCAGCCGTACCGGAAGAGCGGGAACCCACCCACCCCCCTCCGCCCACCCGACGGCGGACCGCCCCGCTAGCCCCCCACCCACGGCCGACCGTCACTCGCAGCCGTACCGGAGGGCCCGGAACCCACCCACCCCCCTCCGCCCACCCCACGGCGAACCGCCCCGCTAGCCCCCCACCCACGGCGGACCGCCCCCACCCCCTCTCCCCACCCACGGGGGACCGTCAGGCGGCGATGGGCCGGAGGGGACGGGGCGGGGTGCCCCCGCAGATTTGCGTGCCGACAGGGCGGGGACGAATGGGCAAGGAGCAGGCAGCACGCAGCTCGAGGAGGTGCCCCGGCCCGGGACCGACACCAGGGACAGGGCGGTGGAAGAAAGGGCTGACCCCCGCACCCAAAAGCCGGGCACGGGGGTCAAGAGGGCCAGGAACAGCTAAGGCGGCCAGGACGGCCAGGAAAGGGCTAGGCGGTGGGCTGGAGGTCGCGGGGGGAGGAGGACGGGGTGGAGTCGAGGGAGGTGGGAGAGGGACGGCGGGGAAGGAGGAGGGCCGCGACCGTGGCGACACCGAGCACGGCGGCACCAACCCACAGCGCAGGCGTCAACCCGTCGACAAAGGCGTCAGCCGACCCGTACCCGCCCTGCGCGGAAAAGATCGAGCCCAGCACCGCGATCCCCAGCGCTCCCCCCACCTCACGCAGCGCGTTGTTGGCCCCCGAGGCGATCCCCTGCTCCGCCCCCCGCACACTCCCCATCACCAACGCCGTGGCCGGCGCCACGAACAGCGCCATCCCGGCCCCGCTGATGATCAGCGCGGGAAGCTGCGCCAGATAGGAGACGTCCGGCGAGATGATCGTCGCGAACCACCCGAGCCCGATCGCCTGAAGGGCGAGCCCGGCCGCGACCACCGGCCGCCCCCCGATCCGGTCGGAGACAATCCCGGCGATCGGCGCGACGATCATCGGCATACCGGTCCACGGCAGCATGCGCAGCCCGGCCTCGGTCGGCGAGTAGCCGACGACGTTCTGCAGGAACTGGCTGAGCAGGAAGATCGACCCGAACATCCCGGTGAACATCAGCATGCTGGCCGCGTTGATGGCCGAGAACCCGCGGCTGCGGAACAGCCGCATCGGCAGCATGGCGTTCGGCGAGGTCGCCCCGTGCCGGATGAAGGCCGCGACGAGCGCCGCGCCGCCGATGAGCCCTCCGAGCACCGGCCCGCTGGTCCACCCCTTGGTCGTGGCGTTGACCAGCGCGTAGACGACGCCGAACAGCCCGAGGCTGATGAGCGCGGTGCCGCGCGGGTCGAGCCGGGCGCCGGGCGCGGTGGACTCGTTGAGGCGCAGCCGGGCCAGCGGGATGAGGGCGATGCCGAGCGGAACGTTCAGCCAGAAGATCCACTGCCAGGAGATGTGTTCGGTCAGGCTGCCGCCGATGAGCGGCCCGCTGGCGACGGCGAGGCCGTTGACGGCGCCCCAGATCCCGAACGCGGCGCCTCGCCGCTCGGCAGGGACCGCCGCGGTGAGCAGCGTCAGCGTGAGCGGCATCATGATCGCGGCGCCGACGCCCTGGAGCGCGCGGAAGGCGATGAGCATGGAGATGGTGGGCGCGAGGGCCGCCGCGGCGGAGGCGCCGGTGAAGATCGTGAGGCCGGTGAGGAAGAGCTTGCGGCGGCCGAAGCGGTCGCCCAGCGCCGCGCCGAACATCAGCAGGACGGCGAAGGTGAGCGTGTAGGCGTTGACCGTCCATTCGAGGTCGGACAGCGCCCCGCCGAGGTCCTTGCGGATGGACGGCAGCGCGGTGGTGACCACGAGATTGTCGAGGGCCGCCATGAATCCGGCGACGCTGGTGATGATCAGAGCCCAGGCGGCGGTGCCTGGCCTGCGGCCTTCTGCTGCTTGCTGGGTCATGACTCCCCCTGTGGAGTGCGTACTGCGACGGCTTCGAGCCGTACGGTTAGTTATGGATGACTAACTTCAGCGGACAGAAAAAACCGATGACTCCGCGCCCCGAAAGGCGCGGCGCCTCACTCGGGACGGGCCGTCTCGTACAGCCCTTCCCAGATGCGGTGGTCGGCCGGGAAGCCCAGCGACACCAGGGTGTTGATCAACATTCCGTAGGCGAGGAACTGCGTGGTCTGCTCGACGTCCGCGCCCAGCTCCAGATGCAGGGTCTCCCACAGCGCCTCCCACCCCTCACGGATGGAACGGCCGAATTCGTGGTCCCCGGACGCCTCGGCGGCGGCGACCGCGACATACATCTGCATCTGCATCAGCAGCCGCTCGGGGTCGTCGGAGATCAGCGTCTGATACGCGTTCCCCATCGCCTTGAGCTTGCCCTCGTGGTCCGTCTCGTCCTCGGCCACATCGGCGAAGACCTGGCGCGTCGATTCCAGGCAGTAGGTGGCCGCCGCCAGGAACATGGCCTCCTTGTTCGGGAAGAGGCGGAAGAGATACGGCTGCGAGACGCCCACCCGGCGGGCGATCGTCTCGGTGGACGTGCCGTTGTAGCCGCCGCGGGCGAATTCGCTCATCGCCGCGCGGATGACGCTCTCGCGCCTCTCCTCTGCGCTCATCCTGACCATACGAGTAAGTTAGTGGTCCATAACTAACCTGTCAACCGCGATACGGGAGACACGGGCAAACGTAAGGGGCACCCACCTGGATGGGCACCCCTTACCTGCGCTTCTACGTCTCAGGCGAGCCGGACCACGGCGCGGGACATGCCCAGCACCTTCTGGCCCGCGGACGTCGCGGTGAGGTCGACCCGCACCCGCTGGTCGTCCAGTTTGGCGGCGACCTTCGCGGTCACCTCGATGAGCGCGCCCTGCTCGTCGTTCGGCACGACGACGGGCTTGGTGAACCGTACGCCGTACTCGACGACCGCCCCCGGGTCGCCGGCCCAGTCCGTGACGACCCGGATCGCCGAGGCCATGGTGAACATGCCGTGCGCGATGACGTCGGGCAGGCCGACCTCGCGGGCGAACTTCTCGTTCCAGTGGATCGGGTTGAAGTCACCGGAGGCGCCCGCGTACTGCACGAGCGTGGCGCGGCTCACAGGGAAGGTCCGCGCGGGCAGTTCGGTGCCGACCTCGACATCCGCGTAACCGATCGTCGCCGTCATGCCGCGCCCTCCGCGTTCACCGAAGCGTTCGCCGAAGCGTTCCCCGAGCCGTTCCCGCTGCCGCCGCGCGGGTCGTCCTCCGCCGCGCGGGCGACCAGCTTCGTCCAGGCGGTCACCACGTGCTCGCCGGACTCGTCGTGGACCTCGCCGCGGATGTCGATGATGTCGTTGCCCGCCAGGGACTTGATCGCCTCGATGGTGGAGGTGACCGAGAGCCGGTCACCGGCCATGACCGGGCGCGTGTAGGCGAACTTCTGGTCGCCGTGCACGACCCGGCTGTAGTCGAGGCCCAGCTCCGGGTCCTGGACGACCTGGCCGGCGGCCTTGAAGGTGATCGAGAAGGCGAAGGTCGGCGGGGCGATCACATCGCGGTGCCCGAGCGCCTTGGCCGCGTCCGCGTCCATATACGCCGGGTTGGTGTCCCCGACCGCCTCGGCGAATTCGCGGATCTTCTCCCGGCCCACCTCATAGGCGGCGGTGGGCGGATAACTCCGCCCCACGAAGGACTGGTCCAGAGCCATCGGCACCTCCGGTGCGGGAAGCGGGCGGGAAGCGGGCGGGATCGGGGGCAGCGTACGACATACGTACGGAAGTCGTACGGGCGCGGGGGGTCGCTAGCGGTGGCGTAACGGTTCAGCTGATCCGTACGGCTCCCACCGGGCAATACGTCGAGGCCGCCCCCGGTGACGGGGACGGCCTCGCGGTACTGCTACGGCCTGGAGTCAGCGCGTTTCGCGGTGCGCGGTGTGCGCGTTGCAACGCGGGCAGTGCTTCTTCATCTCAAGACGGTCCGGGTCGTTGCGCCGGTTCTTCTTGGTGATGTAGTTCCGCTCCTTGCACTCCACGCAGGCCAGCGTGATCTTCGGGCGGACGTCTGTGGCGGCCACGTGAGTGCTCCTTGACGAACGGGGGTGATTTGAACATGAGAATAGTAGCCGACTGAGGGACCGATCCCACAATCGGCTACGGTGAGTAGCGGCGACCGGACTTGAACCGGTGACACAGCGATTATGAGCCGCTTGCTCTACCGACTGAGCTACGCCGCTTTGACGAACTGGTCCCCGCCTGACGGCGGGGAACCGATCCATCTGAGCCCCAATACGGAATCGAACCGTAGACCTTCTCCTTACCATGGAGACGCTCTACCGACTGAGCTATTGGGGCGAGCGAGGAAGACATTACACGGTCCGCCGCGATACGTGAAATCCGTATCGGGCAGGGCACATCGGGCGTCGCGGGGCGTCACGCCCACCCCCTGATCAGGACGTGATCACCTCCCGGCCGCCGCGCGCCGGGTGGCCGACGGGCCCCGTACGAGGGCCTGTTCGCACCGCCGCGACCGCCGGACAGGAGGGCCTGTTCGCACCGCCGCCACGAGGGTCCGCCCGCGCCGCCGCGACCGCCCGGGCCGCGCCCGCCAGGAGCCGTACCCGCCCTCGCTCTCCGCGCGGCACCGCGACCGCCCGCACCCGCGAACCGCGCTCCGGCGCGCACGAGTTCCGGGCGCACCGGAACGCGAGCGCGTCCGCTCCCCCGCGCGGCGCCGGCCGTACCGTGTGCCCCGTCCCACGACCCCCACCGGTACGACTAATGCCCTCCTGTCAGGTGTGTGCCGTGCTGACCCCTAAGCTCGGCTTTGCGTGATCTTGCCTCCCGCCGCCCGCCCTGCACGCACCGGAGGAGCGCGATGACCGACAGCCCTCGCGACAGTGCCCGCACCGCCGCAGAAACCGCCACCCTGCTGCTGTGCGGCGCCCGGCTGACCGACGGCCGGACCGTGGACGTACGGCTCAGCGGCCCCCGGATCGAGGCCGTGGGCACCGCCGGCAGCCTCGCGCCCGCCGCGGGCCGTACCGCCGACGGGTCGCGCCGTCCGGCCGACGGCACCCGTATCGACCTGCGCGGATATCTGCTGCTGCCCGCGCCCGCCGAGCCGCACGCCCACCTCGACCTGGCGCTGACCGCGGGCGCCGCGGGGCCGCCGTCCGACGACCCCGCCGATGTGCAGCGGCGCGCCACCGAGGCCGCGCTGCTCCAACTCGGCCACGGCGCCACCGCTTTGCGCAGCCATGTGCGGATCGGCGACGTCCAGGGGTTGCAGGCGCTCGAAGCCGTGCTCCAGGCGCGGCGGGCGCTGCGCGGGCTCGTCGACCTGCACACCGTCGCCGTACCGCGGCTGCTGACCGGCGCGGCGGGCGCGGACGGGCTCGCGATGCTGCGCGACGCGCTGAAGATGGGCGCCGCGGTGGTCGGCGGCTGCCCCGATCTGGACCCGGACCCGAGCGGGTACGCCGAGGCCGTCTTCTCGCTCGCCGCCGAGTTCGGGCTCCCGGTCGACCTGCACACCGCCGCCGACGACCCGGCCCGGCTGGCCCGGCTCGCCGCGATGGCGGGCGGTCTGCGGCCGGGCGTCACCCTCGGCCCGTGCCACGGTCTCGGCGCGCTGCCGCCCGAGGCGATCGACTCCGCCGCGCAGCGGCTGGCCGCCGCCGGGATCTCGGTCACCGCGCTCCCCCAGGGCGGCTGCGGCGCGCTGGACTCCGTACGCCGCGGCGGCGGTCCGCACACCCCGGTCCGCCGGCTGCGCGCGGCGGGCGTCCGGGTCACGGCGGGCAGCGGGGCGCTGGGCGACCTGGCCAATCCGGTCGGCCGCGGCGATCCGCTGGAGGCCGCCTTCCTGCTCGCCTCCTACGGCGAGTGCGGCGCGGCGCAGGCGTACGCGGCGGTCAGCGGCCGGGCGCGGGCCGTGCTCGGGCTGCCGGAGGTACGGGTCGAGGCCGGTTTCCCGGCCGAGCTGCTGGCGGTGCGCGGGGAGGGTGTCGAGGCGGTGCTCTCCCTGGCGTACAGCCGGATCGTCATCCACCGGGGCCGGGTGGTCTCGCGGACGAGCGCGGTGCGCGAATACTGCGACTCGGCGAGCGAGGCCGCGCTCGACCTCCCGCGTCAGTCGCACCGCGAGGCGTAGCGTCACGTCCATGCGCATGGTGATCGCTGGTGGACATGGACAGATCGCGTTGCGGCTTGAGCGGTTGCTCGCCGAGCGCGGTGACAGTGTGGTCGGGCTGATCCGTAACCCGGCCCAGGCCGACGACTTGCGGGCGGCGGGCGCCGAGCCGGTCGTCCTGGACCTCGAATCGGCGACGGTCGCGGAGGTGGCCGCCGTCCTGGAGGGCGCCGAGGCGGCCGTCTTCGCGGCGGGCGCGGGTGCGGGCAGCGGGGCCGCCCGCAAGCACACCGTCGACCACGCGGCGGCCGTGCTCTTCGCCGACGCGGCCGAACAGGCGGGCGTACGGCGCTATCTGGTGGTCTCCTCGATGGGCGCCGACGCCCGGGCGAGCGGGGACGACCCCGTCTTCACCGAGTACCTGCGCGCCAAGGGCGCGGCCGACGACGACATCCGCGCGCGTACGGACCTGGACTGGACGATCGTGCGCCCCGGCGCCCTGACCGACGACCCGGGCACCGGCCGCGTCCGTCTCGCCCCCTCCACCGGCCGCGGCTCCATCCCCCGCGACGACGTCGCCGCCGTCCTGGCCGGCCTCCTGCTGACCCCCTCGACCGCCGGCCTCACCCTCGAACTCGTCTCCGGCACCGACACCATCCCCGAAGCCCTCCGCACCGCCGCCCTCCCCTAGCCCCTCCCCCTCCCCGCACACACACCAAAACGGCCCCCCACCCTGCTCTTCAGCAGGCCGGGGGGGCCGTTCTCATGATGTGGCGGCACGTGGATTCGAACCACGGTAGGCAGAGCCGACGGATTTACAGTGCGCCGGTTTCACCCCATCCGAGCAGCAGTTTTGGTTTCAGGAGGCCCCGTTGGGACACACACGGGGGATGATCATGGAATTGGCGTTGGTACGGCCTCAGCGGACAAACCTGCCTCCCGCTGACATGAGCTGGCTCCGCTGAAACCTCCACCGCCCCACCCGTGCAATCCCCTCTGAGTGGCCCAAACAGTCGGTCCTGCATCCATCTCGCCGCCGGAAAACCAGCAGTCGGGAGAGCAGTCCGGCGGCGGTAAAGTACCCAAAGGCGCAGCTCTGAGGCTGTTTGAGACTCTGTCGCGCCTAGTCGGCATGACAGAAATGCGTTGCCAGGCATCATGCCGCCCTCCTACAATCTCTCGTTGTCGGCACTTCAATCGGCGTTCGTCAGGGAGGCGCGAGTGACGGCCATAGGTGAGGCTGCGGAACGGCCACTGCCAGAGTGGGACAGCCCGGAGATTGAGGCGCTGTTTTCGAGCCGGGAGACGGCCGAAGCATGCCGCTTCTTGCTGCAGCGCCGCGACGATCCGCCGACCATGGATGAGTGGGTCGAGCGCTCTCGTGACGTTTTCGGGAAGGGCAACGTACAAGCCCAGCGCCGCCTACGGGAGGTCCGTGACCACTTCACAGTGACTTCCTACCGGCGGGAAGGAGACGGGAAGTGGGTCTACCGGCTCGACGCGTGGAGTGAGACGCCGGCCAGCGACTCAGGGAGGATCAGCCCGCGGCTTCAGGCAGAGGTCTTCACCGTGAAAGGGCGTTTCTGCGCGATGTGCGGTGCCGGGCCGCAGGATGCCCGGCTCCAGATCGATCACATCGTTCCGCGGTCCTGGGGCGGGGAGACGGAGCTGGACAATCTGGAACCGCTCTGCCAGCCGCACAACAACGGCAAGCGCGCCTTCTTCAAGTCTCTGGCCCCCTACAGAGAGGCGTTCGGACAGGCCATCTACCGCACCAACCCCTGGGAACGGATCGGAGAGCTCCTCAAGGCCTTCGCGAGCAGAGGGGAGGCAACCCCAGTGGAGCTCATCCACATCGTGGCGCGCGAGACGCACCGGGGAGACCCGATGAAGCGGCTGCGCGAACTGCGGTTCATCCTGGGGTGGGAGATCATTTCCCACCGGTTCAAGGAGAACGGCGTGACCTCGGTGACCTACGAGCTGCGCTCCTGGGAACCGTGGCCTCCCGAAGGAGCACCTGCCGCGGTCAAGGCATACGAGCGTGAGCGGAAGCGCCGCAAAGCAGCCGGCGACTAGCTGTCTGCATGCCTCACCGGATGCCGTCGAAGTTCTGCCCCCGGCCGTTACATGCCGGGGGCAGAACTTCGCCCGAGATGGCCACGTGCCTGCTATAGCCGGGGGAAGCTCTGCTGGAGCCAGTCACGCACCGAAGCGACGGTGGCCCTGCCGTGCTGCCGGAGTGCGTCCGCGATGTCGCGCCCGCAGACAAGCGCGATCGGGTGTCCGTCTTCCTGGACCTCGCTCTGTACCTGCCGGTTGAAGTAGGACGTGGTGACCAGCACGCCGAAATTGCGGTGACGGATTCGCGAGATCAGACGCGAGACCTCGCGGACTCCAACGCCGTTGCCCGGGCCGTAGCACTTGGCCTCAAGTGCGAAATCGATGCTGATCGGGTTTGCCGGAGCGCCGAGCACGTAGACGCCTACAGCGTCACGACCGCCGTCGCGGCTGGGCCGCGTCACATCGACTGCGCCAGTAGACGGGGCAATCAACCGCCAAACGGCCACTGCGCACGCCTCGAAGTCACTTTCCCTCCCGCGGAAGTGCTGCCGGATCTCATCCAGCACAGCCTGCCCTGTCTTGTCAGAAGGGAGCTGGTCCGCAGTGGAACGGATGGCAGTCGTGGCCGGCGCCAGCAGCGGCCGGTAGACACGACTCTGCACCCATGCCTTCCACGCCTCAGGGCACTCTCCTCCAAGCACATCGCCGCCTCCCAGGACGTGACCGATCCAACTGCGGGGGACCAGCTCGACATCCAGCACCGTGAAGCGCGAGCGGTAGTTCTGGAATCTCTTCCCCTCAGTTGACCGCCAGATCGCCGCCAGTTCGTCATCCGCGGTCAGAGTGGGTCCCCCCGGGGCAAGCAGGCCTCGGAAGCGCACCGCCCGCCCTTTGGCTCGGGCCTTCTCGAAGAGCAGGAAAGGCGGCACCTTGGCACCCCGGACCAGGGCCGTCCCGTGGGAGTGCTCGAAGGCATCCCGCAGGAGAACATTGCCCTTGCGCGGAGTCTCATGCAGGCCCTTGCCCGGCGTCTTGTTGTCGCCGTAGTAGGTGAATGTCCCTGTCCCGGTGTCCAGATAGTCAGGCCAGTCCACCTCTCCCCCACTGGTGTACAGAACGACCAGCCGGACAGTCCCCTTGGCCGGCGAGCCGGCGTAGCGGAACCCACCCTGGTTACCAGTACCTGGCAGCAACTGAGCGAGCGCGTCGTCGCCGGAGTGCCCTGACGCTCCGCCGGCGTAGACAGCGTCCACCGCGAGATCAGAGTGCTTGAGCTGGTCGAAGGGGACGTCCTGGCCTGGTGCTTGCGGCGAGAGAGGCATACAAGTACTTCTACCAACCCAGGCTGACATTCATCAGAGTCGACCTGCGGTCGTCGCAAGAGGTTCGTAGCTCTTCAATCACAACTGCGCTGGCGCAGGGTTGGAAGGGCGACGCCAGTGTCAGATTCTCCAACTACGGTGGCGTAGTGGGCGAGCCGGTCGCGGCACTAATTCTGTGTCAAGTGGTGCACCTCGTCGGTACCGCTGAGGTGGTGCATGGACCTGAGGGAAAAGAGGCGCCGCGGTGCAGGACCCGGTGCCCGTCGCCACTTATTCAATCGAGAGCTGCCATGTGCCGGCGCCCTGTCGATCCATCCCTCAGGACTGCTCTGAGGCTGGACGAATCCATGATCCTCGTGACCGAGACGATTGTGTCGATCTGCAAGGTGCTCACTGCCACCAGCGACACACGTCCCTGGCAAGAGCGAATTCTGGGTCGGCGTAGTCATCCACCTGCAGTGGCGTGCGCATCACGCGACGATGCGCGCCAGCCGTACTTGCCCCGCGTGCCGGACCGTGCGGCCGTACGTGATCTCCACTCGGCACCGCTTGTGCGTCCCGTGCGTGCGGGAGGCCGACGATGCGGCCTGATCCCCGGTGCTGCCCGCGCACCCCCTAGTGCTACATGGCACGGGCCGGACGCCCCGTCGAGCAGCGCCGGCGCGCCCACCCGGCCGACCGGATCAAGGCCCGTGAGACGGAGCGCTGGCCGCCGCCGAATGCGGTTGGCCGGCCAGGCCAGTCTGGGTCGCGGCCCACACCGTCCCTGTAAGCGCCCTGGACGACCCGCTGTTGCTGCGGAAGGTGCTGACTGGCTTCACGCTCCGGCTCGACGGCAAGCAGGCGGCGGCATCGTCCAGGAAAGCGGGTACGGCGAGGTGTGGGCGCGGGCCCGGAAGCAGTCGTTCACGCCGGACCAACTGGCGTCGCCTCTCGGTGCCCGCCCGTATGACTTGCGCCACGCGTGTGTGTCGCTGTGGCTGAACTCCGGCGTCGACCCTGTCGAGGTCGCACGCCGCGCCGGCCACTCGGTCGCCGTGCTGCTCAAGGTCTACGCCAAGTGCCTGGACGGAGCCACCAGCATGGCGAACGACCGGATCGACGCCGCTCTGAAGCGCTGGCGGTAGCTGATCAGGCGTGACGGCTACCGCTTCAGCGCCCGGTAGCGCTTCATGAGTGCGGTGATCCTGCCGGGGTCGGCCCCGCCGTTGAGTTCTGCCGTGAGGTCGTCCGGGCACAGCTCATAGAGGTCGCCCCACCAGCGTCGCCCCTTGTTGTCCCAGATGCGGTATCCACCCGGGACACCCCGCGCCACATACCGCCGCTTGCTCATGCGATGCCCCCCGTCAGCTCTCACCATTCCGGCACAGCAGTCGTCGAGAACGACTGAGGGGCCTGTGTCCAGCGAAGATGCTGGTCACAGGCCCCTCAGGCAGCGTGGCGGCACGTGGATTCGAACCACGGTAGGCATAGCCGACGGATTTACAGTCCGTTCCCATTGGCCACTCGGGCATACCGCCATGGGATGAAGCCGCGGATCCGCTGGGTGCGGGGTGCCGTGGCGACGACGTAAACGATACCCGATCCGGAGGGGTGGTTCGCCACCGGATTGATCACCGCCTCCGCCTTGTGTCCGCGCGCACCGGACACCGCTCCTTCCCCACGGAGATCCACACACGACAGGCCCTAGTCTTTGGGGATGGTGGTCCGGGGATCGGGCCGCGGATGTGATGGAAGACAGACAAGCGATACCCAAGGAGCCCACTGAAGATGGCCGACTCCAGTTTCGACATCGTCTCGAAGGTCGAGCGGCAGGAGGTCGACAACGCCCTCAACCAGGCCGCCAAGGAGATCTCGCAGCGGTACGACTTCAAGAACGTCGGGGCCTCGATCGCCTGGTCGGGCGAGAAGATCCTGATGGAGGCGAACTCCGAGGAGCGCGTGAAGGCGATCCTGGACGTCTTCGAGACCAAGCTGGTCAAGCGGGGAATCTCGCTGAAGGCGCTGGACGCGGGCGAGCCGCAGCTCTCCGGCAAGGAGTACAAGATCTTCGCCTCGATCGAGGAAGGCATCTCCCAGGAGAACGCCAAGAAGGTCGCGAAGATCATCAGGGACGAGGGTCCCAAGGGCGTCAAGGCCCAGGTCCAGGGCGAGGAGCTGCGCGTCAGCTCCAAGAGCCGCGACGACCTCCAGTCCGTCCAGGCCCTGCTCAAGGGCAAGGACCTCGACTTCGCCCTCCAGTTCGTCAACTACCGCTGATTCCACGCCGGGAGGCCGCGGCCCGCGTCGCGGCCCTCCCGCCGGTTCCCCTGCGGACGCCGCATCCCCGTGGACGCCGCACCCCTGTGGCCGCCGCATCCCCGTGGCCGCCCCCATCCCCGTGGCCGCCGAATCCCTGTGGCGCCCGCGCCCCCGGCGATAGGCTGCCTGGCCAAGACAGGCAACGGGGAACGGGGAAGTACCAGGCATGTCCGCCAAAGGAGATCTGACGATAAGTCTGATCGGGCTCAGCGACCTGGCGACGGGGCTGAGATCGGTCAAGACGCGGATGGACGACACCGGGCAGGTCGATCGCGCCCTCGGCAACGGGGAGTTGGGCTCGTCCAGGGCGCATGACGCGCTCGACGGTTTCATGCACGGCTGGAAGGACGGCCGCAAGGAGATCGACAGCGGCCTGGAGAGCGTCGCGAAGATGGCGCAGGCCGTCGTGGACGAGCTCACCAAGACCGACCAGGAGCTGAAGGACGCGCTGGCCAAGCACGAGGGCGGCGGTCAGCCGTGACCGTGTCCTCTTCCGCCCCCTCCGGCACGTCGCCGGTGCGCGGGGTGAACATCCTGGTGCCCAGCTCCTGGTACGAGTTCGACATCCATCCGGCCACGCGCGACGCGTCGATACGTGAGGTCGTACGCGAACGGGTCCAGGAACGGCCGGAGTTGGCCGACTCCAGGACGGCGCTCATCCGCACGCTGACCCGTACGGCCGACGAGGCGTGGCAGACCGGGGTGCTGTACTTCGGCGCGCTGGCCGACCTGAGCGACGAGGCACCGCTGACGGCGAGCGTCACGATCGCGGTCCTGGAAGCCGACGACCGGGCGGACGGCACGGCGGACGGCGATCGGCCCGGCGGCGGGGCAGGAGGGGCAGGCGGGACGGGCGGCAATCTGGCGGCGCTGGTGGCGGCGCTCAAGCCGGTCGCCGCGGGCCGCAGGCCGACCGACCCGTGGCGCCGGATCAAGCTGGTGGAGCTGCCGGACGCGGGTTCCGCCGCGCGCAGCGAGGGGATCGACGACATCGAGCTGCCGGATGACGACCGTACGGTCCGGATGGTGCTGATGCAGACCTTCGTACCGTTCCCCGGCGGCGACCCTCGGGTCGCGGTGATCAGCGGGGCGACCTCCCAACTCGCCCTCGCCGAGCCGATGCTGGAGCTGTTCGACGGCATCACCGAGACCTTCCGCTTCGTGTACGCCGACGACGACCCCTCCGCCGGGTCCGCCGAGAAGGTGAGCTGAGCCGTGACCCGACCCACCGACTGGCACAATCTCGACCTCGACAGCGACCCGACTCCCGGTGACGTCTACGAGATCAGGGCCGAGGGCAGGCGCTTCCAGACCTTCGCCGAGGACGTGGCGACCGTGCACTCGCTGCTCAGCAGCGCGGCCAAGGACCAGGCGCTCGCCGAGTGGAACGGCAAGGCCGCCGAGGCGTTCCGCGGTCAAATAGGCAAGCTGCCCGGGCAGTTGGGCAAGCTCCACGACTCCTACGGCGCGGCCGGCGACGCCCTGGTGACCTTCGCCGACTCGGTGGAGACCGAACAGTCCACCGCCGACGGCGCGTTGTCCCAGGCGCGCCTGCTGCGCAACGATCTGGCCGCAAAGCAGACCGAGTTGGCCCGCGCGCAGGTCGACGCGACCACGGCGGGCGACGCCAAGGCGAAGCTCGACGGCTCCAAGGGATCAGCCGGAAGCGCCGGCGGGAACGTACCGCCGCCCGACCCGGACAAGGTCCGTCAGGCGGTCCGCAACGCCCAGCAGGCCGACGCCCACAAGAACCAGGTCGCGGGCCAGGTCTCCGGGATTCAGCAGCAGTTGGCCGAGCTGCGCAAGAAGGCGCAGGACGCCGGGACCAACCACGGCACGGCGGTGGACGTCCTCAAGAAGGACCTCGACCACGCCTCCGACGTCGGCATCCACAACAAGAAGTGGTACCAGAAGCTCGGGGACTTCCTGGTCAAGGCGTGGAGCGTCATCCTCCCGATCCTCAAGGTGATCGTCGCCATCGGCGGCATCCTGCTGCTGTTCATCGGCGGCCCGCTGGCCTGGATCGTGCTGGCCGCGGCCTTGCTGGTCTTCGCCGACACCTTGGTGAAATTCATTCAGGGCAAGGCGGGTTGGGGCGATCTGCTGTTCGCCGCGCTGGACTGCATCCCGGTGATGGGCAAGGTCAGCATGCTGGTCAAGGCGGGTGAGATCGGCAAGCTGAAGTGGGCGGTGAAGATCCTCCAGGCCGAGCGGAAGTACCAGAACGTCATCAAGGTGTGGAAGTACGGGGAAGACCTCAGCGGATTCCGCAAGGTCGCCTTCGGCTTCGCCAAGGGCCTGGGCAAGGACACCCTCAAGGACGCCATGAACGGCGGCTGGACGAACGTCAAGAAGAACTTCCTGGCCAACGTCGCGGGCAACACCATCGGCGCCGGGCTCTCCCCGCTGGTCGACAAGGGCTTCGCCAAGATCCCCCGGCTCTACTACAGCGGCCCGATCTCCGCGATGTCGGGCGCCGAACGCCGGGCCCTGGGCCACCTGTCGATGGACATGAACGGCCTGACGCAGCGCGGAAAGACGCTCATCGGCGCCACGAAGGGGCTGGTGACGTCGGTGACGAAGGAGACCGTCAAGAGCACGGTCTTCGGCAAGGACTTCACCATCGAGAACATCGGCTTCGGCACGCTCACCGGCTTCGGCAACTCGGGCGGCGGCTACCGCACCGGCCGGCACTGAGCGGGACGTCCACCCGAGCGGGCCGGGTCCGGTTCACCGCCAGGAGCCGGACAGACCCGGAGCCGGACAGACCAGAGGCCGGACAGACCGGGGCCCGCGACCGCTACGAGCCGCGCCGTACGGCCACGTCGTACCGCGGGTCGCCGAAACCGGCGGCCCGCGCCCGGCGCAGCGCCTCATCGCCGATGTCCCGGATCGCCGGGCCGCCGCCGCGGGCCTCATCGGTCCGCTCGGCGGCTCCGGCGGCCCCGCCCTGCCTGACCAGGCTCACCCCGCGCGGACCCGGCAGCGCGAGCACTCCCCCGATCCTGGGGTCGCCCGCGAACCAGACCTCGCGCTTGGCGTTCTCGCCGAGCACCCGCCGCCAGCGGCGGACGTCGGGGAAGCGGACCCGGATGCTCACGTCCTTGTCCGGGTTGTCGGGCACGGGCAGCCGGAAGAACGGCACGCCGTTATCGGCCACTTGGGCGACGCCGTCCAGGCGCTGCCAGGGGTAGACCTGAAGGACCCGCCAGTACCGCTTGTAGCGCGGCTGTATCAGGGCCCACCAGCCGAGGCCGAGCATCGAGGCCGTCATGAGGACGTACGCGAGCCAGGTGACGTCGATGTCGAGGAAGACGTCGAGGAAGGCGAAGACCAGGGCCCAGCCGGGGATGCCCGCGGCGCTGACGACCAGCAGCGCCCGCAGCCGCCCGCGGGACCGCGCGCACCACTCGCGCGTCGCCGGTTCCGCGACCGCGCCCTCGTACGTCACGCCGTCGTACGTCACGCCCTCGTACGTCACGCCGTCGCGCGGCGCACCCTCGTAGGCCCCAGCAGGCACGGGAATTCCCCCTCGGGTGTGGGTGCGGCCATCGGGTCCGGCCGTCGGCGTTCGACCCTAGCAGTGCGGGTCTCCGGCGGCGCGGGCTCAAGCGCGGGCGCAAGCGAGGGCTGAACCGCGGGCTGAACCGAGGGCTGGACCGAGGGGCTCAAGCGACGGGCCCGGCCGAGGGGCTGAACCGACGGCGCGGTACGTCACGGCTTGCCGTAATCGGCCGCCCACGGGTTGAGTTCGGCGTACTGCTGCTTCCAGGCCGTGCGGTACTGGGCGGCCAGCGGCGGGGGGAAGATCGCCAGGACTTCGGCGACGCGCTCGGGGGTGGCGCCGTCGAGCAGCCACGGGATGTAGCGCGGCGCGAGGCCGAGGCCGATCTGATTGCGCTGGCTGTCGGCGAACAAGGCCCAGTCGGCCGGGGACAGTTCGCGCTCGATGAGCGGCAGCGCGTCGCTCTCCTCGTGGCTGAGGTGGGCGTTCAGTTCGGTGGCGAAGGCGTCGGCGGCGTCGCCGAGGGCGGTGTGGCCGCCCTGTTCGTCGGCGAGCGCCGCGTCGATCGCGGCGATCAGCGGGTCGATCCGGTCGTGTTCCGCCTCCATCGCCTCAAGGAGTTCGAGGTCGTCGGGGCGGTCGGCGAACTGGCCGCGCAGCTTCGGCCACAGGACGTCGTCCTCGGCCGTGTGATGGATGGTCAGGAACCGCTTGAACAGATCCCACCCGAAGTGGGTGGCGGTGAGCCGGGACGGGTCGTCGCCCGTGACGGCGGCGGACTTGGCGATGATCGCCACGTCGCGCCGCAGTCCGTCGTGGAAGGCGTACATCATCGTCAGATCGACGGTCTCGCCCGGCTGGTGCGGAGTGGTCATCAACGTGTCTCCCTGGAACTAGGTGAACCAGTGGATCAGGAGGAATCGCCACACCGAGGCTATAGTCAGCCTGCCGAATCGTCAATCCGTATATCTATCCGGGAGTTGAACCATTTCCGGGCCGAACCGAGGCGCTACTGAAGCTCCTTGACCACCTTCAGCGCGTCCCCGATGTGCCCGCCGATGTTCATCATCGAGGAGAACGCGTGCCGGACGACGCCCTCGCGGTCGATGACGAAGGTGACGCGGCCGGGCACGACGCCCAGGCTCGTGGCGCCGTACTGCTTGCGCACGGCCTTGTCGGTGTCGGCGAGCAGGATGAAGGGCAGCTCGTGGCGGCCGGCGAACTTCTCGTGCGTCTCGACCGAGTCGGAGCTGACGCCGATCACCTCGGCGCCCGCGTCGGTGAAGCTCTCGTAGCTGTCACGGAAGCTGCACGCCTCGGTGGTGCAGCCGCTGGTGTTGTCCTTCGGGTAGAAGTACAGCACCACGACCTTCTCGCCCAGCACATCGCTGAGCGTGACGGGCTTGCCCGTCTGGTCGGGAAGGGTGAAGTCCGGTGCCTTGGCGCCGACGTGAAGAATGGCCATGACGTCTCCTCGGTGGGATGCGGTCGGGAATGCGGTCGGGGATGCGGACCGGGTATGCGGGTCGGGTATGCGGGTCGGGGGACACGGTCCGCGAGGGGCGTCGGGGACGGAAACGGTACGGGCGGCCCGCGCGCGACAGCCGGTGGTCAGACGTCCGCGCGCAGCATCTTCGTGAGCAGCGCCTTCAACTCCGCCCGGCCGTCGGTGCCGAGCCTCGTGCCCATGTCGGTCTCGGCGGCCTCGACGGCCCGCCGGGCGGTGGCCAGCGCGTCGCGCCCCGCGTCGGTCAGCCGCAGCGCGTACCGCCGCCGGTCGCGCGGGTCGCGCTCGCGCACCACCCGGCCCGCGCTCTCCAGGTCGTCGACGATCTGGAGGATCGCCTGCTCGCTGATGCCGAGCCGCCGGGCGAGCCGCTGCTGCGAACTCGCCTCGTCGGCCAGGACGGTGAGCGCGCCGAAATGCCGCGCCTGGAGGCCGACGTCGGTCAGCGCGTCCTCGATCCGGCGCCGTACGAAATGGTGGGCCTGGGCGATCAGCGGGCTCGTACGCCGTACACCGCGCTCGGGCGGGGTACGGGCCAGCAGGGTGCTCAGCAGCGCGTCGAGGCGGACGCGTTCCGCGGCGGTCAGGGCCGCGGTGAGGTGGTCGTCGCCCGCGGCCATCGCGGGTTCCATGGCCTTGACGGCGCTGCGGCCGTCGTCGGTGAGGGCGAGGACGTACGAGCGGCGGTCGCCGGGGTTGCGGGCGCGGGTGACCTGGCCCGCCTGCTCCAGCCGGTCGATCAGCTTGACCATGGTGGTGCGGTTGATGCCGAGCCGCTCGCCGAGATCCTGCTGGGAGTACGTGACGGGGGCGTCGAGCGCGTCGAGTATCTGGAAGTCGCGCGCGCCTGAGGCGCCTTGGCCCGCCGCGACGCCGAACTCCGGGGCGAGGTGATCGGCGACCCGGTTGGCGCGGATGTGTGCGCGGCGCAGAAGATGCGCCGCGTAGACGGCGAGGGCGGGCGGCAGTTCGGCGTCCGCCGTCTCGACACTGAGCGCGTAGTCGTCCACCCGGCACCTCCGCAGGTGAGGGTAGCAGGGACGGCCTCCTGACCGGCCGTCAGGTACGGCGGACGGCCGGAAGGCGCTCGGCCCGAAGGCACTCGGCCCGAAGGCACTCGGCCCGAGGGGCGGCCCGAAGGCGCTCGGCGCGGCGGACAGCCGGAAGGCGCTCAGCGCGAGGCGAACGGCCGGTCGGTCGGCACGATCTCCTTGCCCAGGGGCATGAGCGACAGCGGGATCAGCTTGAAGTTGGCGATGCCGAACGGGATGCCGATGATCGTGACGCAGAGCAGCACGCCGGTGACGATGTGGCCGAGGGCCAGCCACCAGCCCGCGAGGATCACCCACAGCACATTGCCGACGAAGGAGCCCGTGCCCGCGTCCCGGCGCTCGACCGCGGTGTAGCCGAACGGCCAGAGCGCGTAGACGCCGATGCGGAAGGCGGCGATGCCGAACGGGATGCCGATGATCGTGACGCAGAGGAGTGCCCCTGCCAGGACGTAGCCGAGGAACATCCACACACCGCAGAGGATGAGCCAGATGACGTTCAGGATGGTCTTCACCGGTGGCCTGCCATGTCTTCGAGGCGGGAGATGCGTTCTGCCATCGGGGGATGGGTCGAGAAGAGCTTGGAGACGTCGCCCGCGCGGAATGGACTGGCGATCATCATATGGCTGGCGGTCTCCAGGCGCGGTTCGGGCGCGAGGGGCCGCTGCTGTGTGCCCGTTTCGAGCTTGCGCAGCGCGGAGGCCAGGGCCAGCGGGTCGCCGGTCAGGCGCGCGCCCGAGGCGTCGGCCTCGTACTCCCGCGAGCGGGAGACGGCCAACTGGATGACCGAGGCGGCCAGCGGGCCGAGGATCATCAGCAGCAGCATGCCGAGGATGCCGGGGCCCTCGTCGTCGTCGGAGCGGCCGATCGGGATCAGCCACGCGAAGTTGACCAGGAACATCACCACGGAGGCGAGCGCGCCCGCGATCGAGGAGATGAGGATGTCGCGGTTGTAGACGTGGCTCAGCTCGTGGCCGAGGACGCCGCGCAGCTCGCGCTCGTCGAGGATGGCCAGGATGCCCTGGGTGCAGCAGACCGCCGCGTTGCGCGGATTGCGGCCGGTCGCGAAGGCGTTCGGCGCCTCGGTGGGCGAGATGTACAGCCGGGGCATGGGCTCGCGGGCGGTGGTCGAGAGCTCGCGCACGATCCGGTACAGCTCGGGCGCCTCGAATTCGCTGACGGGGCGGGCGCGCATCGCGCGTAGAGCCAGCTTGTCGCTGTTCCAGTACGCGTACGCGTTCGTCCCCACCGCGATGACCAGGGCCACGATGAGTCCGGTCCGGCCGAAGAAGCTGCCGATGACCAGGATGAGGGCCGACAGACCGCCGAGGAGTACGGCGGTCTTCAGCCCGTTGTGCCGGCGGTGCACGGTGCGCCCTCCAAAGTGTGCGTCGGGGGGAACCTCTCCCCCTAGGAGAACCTCCTGCCCACAACAACGCCACCCGAGCGCCGCTAGTTCCCTTATGCGCACGCAGCGCTACCGGCGCGGGGCGTACGGATACGGCCCCCGGCCGGTCGGGGCCGGGGACGGACGTGCTGGTCAGAGGGGCGGAGGGAGGGCCCGGTCAGAACAGCGAGCCCTGCGCGTACCGCAGGACGAGCTGCGGCGCGCCGGACAGTGCGACCCCGGCCAGCGCGGTCAGCGTGATGGCGGCGACGAGGCCGACGGGCGTACGGGTGACGGGTACGGCCGCGAGCGCGCCGCCGGTCGTGACGCCGGTCGTGACGCCGCTCGTGCCGCCGCTCGCGCCGCCGGTCGCTCCGCCGGTCGTGACGCCGCTCGTGACCGCACTCGGGGATTGCTCGGGAGCGCCCTCGGGGCGGGTGAAGAGCAGCGCCGTCCAGCGCAGGTAGTACACGAGCGCGATGACGACGTTGACGGCCATGATCACCGCGAGCCAGCCGTGCTGCGTGCCGACGGCGGAGGAGAAGACGGCGACCTTGGCGAACAGGCCGATGACGCCGGGCGGCAGTCCGGCCAGGCACAGCAGGAAGAAGCCGAGCGCGAGGGCGGCCAGCGGGCGGGTCGCGTACAGGCCCCGGTAGTCGCTGAGCCGGCCCTGCGGGGCGGAGCGCGAGACGAGGGCGGCCACGGCGAAGGCGCCGAGGTTCACCACCGCGTACATCAGGGCGTACGCGACGGTGGTGCCGATCTCGTGCGCCGGGTCGGCGGCGGAGGACGCGGCGGCCAGCGGTACCAGCAGATAACCCGCCTGGCCGATGGACGACCAGGCCAGCAGGCGTACGGCGCCGCGCGGCACGCCGGGCCGCTGCCGGAGCGCGCCGACGTTCCCGACGGTCATGGTGAGCGCGGCCAGTACGCCGAAGGCCGGGCCCCACACGTCGTGGTAGGGCTTGAAGGCGATGACCGACACCAGGATCAGGCCGGAGAAACCGGCGGCCTTGCCGACCACCGACAGATACGCGGCGACCGGCAGCGGCGCGCCCGCGTAGGTGTCGGGCACCCAGAAGTGAAAGGGAGCCGCGGCGAGTTTGAAGGCGAACCCCACCAGAGTGAGGGCCGCGCCGACCTTCGCCACGGTGACGAGTTGCGCGGGCGCGTGCGTGAGGCCGTCGGCGACGGCGGCCAGGTGCATGGTGCCGGTGGCCGCGTAGACGAAGCTGATGCCGAGCAGTGAGACGGCGGTCGCGGTCACCGAGGACAGGAAGAACTTGAGCGCGGCCTCGCTGGACAGCTTGTCGCCGCGCCGCAGGCCGACCAGCGCGAAGGCGGGCAGGGTGGCGACCTCGAGGGCGACGATCAGGGTCGCCAGGTCGCGGGAGGCGGGCAGCAGCGCGGCGCCGGAGGCGGAGGCGAGCAGCAGGAACCAGTACTCGCCCGCCGGGAGGTCGTCCTGGGTGTTGACCGACAGCAGGGCCGTGAGCAGCGCGCCGCCGAGCACCAGGGCCTGGATGACCAGGGTGAAGTGGTCGGCCGCGTACGAGCACCCGCCGCCGCCCGCGGGGAGGTCGGCGGCGGTGCCGGGGTGCACGACCGTCACGCAGAAGGTGGCGTGGCGGCCCGCCCGCAGCGGGATCAGGGCCAGTGCGGCCAGGACGAGTCCCGCGACGGTGATCCAGGCCAGCAGTTCCTTGCGGGCCTTGGGCAGGAAGAGGTCGGCGACCAGGACGACGAGGGCGAGGACCGCCGGGATGGCGGCGGGGGCGAGCGCCGTCCAGTCGACGGACTGCACGAGGGACGGCATCAGTTGCCTCCGAGGAGGGTGTGCACGGCCGGATCGGTGAGGCCGAGCAGGACGGCGGGCCACAGTCCGGCCAGGACGGTGAGCGCGGCGAGCGGCGTCCAGGCGGCGAATTCGTACGCCTGGACGTCGGCGAGCGCGGGCTGCGCGTCGACGGTCTCGCGGTCGCCCATGCAGACCCGGCGGACCACGACCAGCAGGTACGCGGCGGTGAGCAGGGTGCCGAAGGCGGCGACGGCGGTGAAGGTCAGATACGCGGGGCGGCTGAGGCCCGCGGCGGGTTTGAAGGCGCCGAACATCGACAGCATCTCGCCCCAGAATCCGGCCAGGCCCGGCAGTCCGAGGGAGGCGACGGCGGCGAAGGCGACCAGGCCGCCCAGGCGCGGCGCCTTGCCGTAGAGCGCGGCTCCCGTGGCCCCGGCGAGGGTGTCGAGGTCGCTGGAGCCGTATCGGTCCTTCAGGGCGCCGACCAGGAAGAACAGCAGGCCGGTGATGAGGCCGTGGGCGATGTTGGCGAAGAGCGCGCCGTTGACGCCGGTGGGGGTCAGGGAGGCGATGCCGAGCAGGACGAAGCCCATGTGGCCGACGGAGGAGTACGCGATCAGCCGCTTGAGGTCGCCGCCGTTGCCCCGGCGGGCCAGCGCGAGGCAGGCGAGCGAGCCGTAGACGATGCCGACGACGGCGAAGGCGGCCAGGTAGGGCGCGAAGGTGTGGATGCCGTCGGGGGCCATCGGCAGGACGATCCGGACCAGGCCGTAGGTGCCCATCTTCAGCAGCACGCCCGCGAGCAGCACCGATCCGACGGTGGGGGCGGCGGTGTGGGCGTCGGGCAGCCAGCTGTGCAGCGGCCACATCGGGGCCTTCACGGCCAGGCCGAGGCCGATCGCGAGGACCGCGATCAGTTGCGTGGAGTGACTGAGTGATGACCCGTTGTCAGTGGCGAGTGCCACCATGTCGAATGTGCCCGCCTTCACGCCGATGAGGAGCAGGCCGAGCAGCATGATCACGGAGCCGAGGAGGGTGTAGACGATGAAGCGCAGTGCGGACCGCTCGCGGTCCCCGCCGCCCCAGCGGGCGATGAGGAAGTACATCGGGATGAGGACCGTCTCGAAGGCGAGGAAGAACAGCATCAGGTCGAGCACGGCGAAGGTCGCCAGCGTGCCCGCTTCCAGGAGCAGCAGCAGGGCGACGAACGCCTTGGGGCCGGGGCCCGCGGGCATTTTGAAGTAGCTGTAGAGCGCGCAGAGGAAGGTCAGCAGCGCGGTCAGGACGAGGAGGGGGAGCGAGATGCCGTCGACGCCGAGGTGGAGATGGATCTTGAGCGCGGGGATCCAGTTGAGGTCGGTGGTGGCCTGGGTCCTGGCGGGGTGGTCGTGGTCGAAGCCGGCCGCGAGGACGATCGCCAGGACGAGTACGGCGCCGGTGACGGTGACGCCGTGCCGCAGGACGGCCTGGCCGGGGTCACGGCCCTTCAGGCCGGGCGGCGGCGGGAGCAGGGCGCCGACCGCGCCGAGCAGCGGCAGCACGAGGAGTGCCGCGAGGACGTACTGGAGGGCGGTGTCGTTCACTTCGGGCTCAGCCTCCGACGGCGACGAGGACGGCGAGGACGACCGCACCGGCCAGCAGCGCGCTGAGGTAGGTCTGGACGTTTCCGGTCTGGGCCTTGCGGACGGCCGCGCCGAGCAGCCGGGGGGTGCCGCCCGCGCCGCGGACGTAGGTCTCGATGACCTCGCGGTCCAGGAAGCGGACGAGTTGCGCGGCGGCCAGCACCGGGCGGACGAACAGCGCGGTGTAGAGGGCGTCGAGGTGGAAGCCGTGGGCCGCGTGGCGGTGCAGCCTGCCCAGCAGCAGACGGCCGGGGTCGCCCGGGTCGTCGGCGGACGCGATGTCGCCGTAGATCGCCTCGTGGGTGGCGGTGGCCTCGGCCTCGACGAGGGCGGGTTCCGCGCCGGGGTCGCCGTCGGCGGTGACGACGGCTCCGACGGGGACGGCGAGCCGGGTGGCGGTGGCCGCCTTCCAGGCGCCGTAGGTGATCAGGACGCCGACCAGGGCCAGGCCGGTGCCGAGGACGGAGGTGATCAGGGTGGGGCCGAGCGGGGCGCCGCCGAACCAGTCGGGCAGCTCGCGGTAGGCGAGGCCGCCGAAGGCGATGGTGGGGACGGCCAGCACCCACAGCACGGAGGTCATCACGACCGGCTGCCTGCCGTGGTCGGGGGCCTCGGGGCCGCTGCCGCGGAAAGCCAGCAGGAACAGCCGGGTGGCGTATCCGGCGGTCAGGACGGCGGCGGTCAGGCCCGCGACGAAGACGGTCCAGCCGACGGCCGAGGGGACGTGCGCGGTGTGCCCGGCCGAGGCGTGCTCGGCGGCGCGCAGCACGGACTCCTTGGAGAAGAAGCCGGACAGCGGAGGGAGGGCCGCGAGGGCGGCGAGGGCGATGCCCATCGTCCACATGGCGTCGGGGACGCGCTTGGCGAGCGAGCCCATGCGGGACATCGCGGTGAGCGAGTTGGTGCCCGCCGCGTGGATGACGACGCCCGCGCCGAGGAAGAGCAGCGCCTTGAAGGCGCCGTGCGACAGGAGGTGGAAGACGGCGGCGTCGCGGTCGGCGACGGCCAGGGCGCCCGCCATGTAGCCGAGCTGGCCGATGGTGGAGTACGCCAGCACGCGTTTGATGTCGTCCTGGGCGAGGGCGGCCAGGCCCGAGCCGATCATGGTGACGGCGGCCATCACGGCGAGGACGGCCAGCGCGGCGGCGGACGCGGTGAACACCGGCAGCAGCCTGGCCACCAGATAGATGCCGGCGGCGACCATGGTGGCGGCGTGGATCAGCGCGGAGACCGGGGTGGGACCGGCCATCGCGTCGGGCAGCCAGGTGTGCAGCGGGAACTGCGCGGACTTGCCCGCGACCCCGGCGAGCAGCAGCAGCGCGATCACCGTGGGGTGGTGGAGCCGGCCGTCCGCCGCGGCGGCGAGGATGCCGCTGATCCGGAAGGTCCCGGCGTCGGCGGCGAGCGCGAACACCCCGATGAGGAAGGGGACGTCGCCGAGCTTGGTGACCAGGAACGCCTTGATCGACGCCGTCCTGGCGGCCTCGGTCTCCCAGTAGTGCCCGACCAGGAAGTACGAGCAGATGCCCATGATCTCCCAGCCGACCAGCAGCACCATCAGGTCGCCCGAGTAGACGACCAGGAACATGGCGGCGGTGAACAGCGAGACGAGGGCGGCGTACGAGGGATAGCGCGGGTCGTCGCGCAGATAGGCGGTGGAGTAGAGCTGGACGCAGGTGGCGACGAGGCCGACGAGGACGGCGATCAGGACCGCGAAGCCGTCCAGGTGCAGGGCGAGGTAGACGGGCGCGGAGCCGGTGTCGGTGAGCTTGTGGACGGCGTCGGTCGGCGCGCCGGTGCCCTGGCGGGCGGCGACGACCGCGGCCAGGACGAAGGCGGTGGCGGTGGGCAGTACGGCCAGCGGGCGTACGAAGCCGGGTGCGCGCCGGCCGAGCAGGAGTCCGGTGACCGCGCCGAGGAAGGGCAGGAGGGGGACGAGCGCGGCAAGGGCGGTCAGGGTCACGCGGCGGCCTCGGCCTTCTTGTCGGCGGCCGTGCCGTCCGGGTCGGACGCGGTGTGCTCGGACGACGCGTGCTCGGCTGACGCGTGCTCGGGCGGCTCGGCGAGGTCGGTGAGCCGGTCGATGTCGGAGCTGCCGCGGTTGCGGTACACGAGCAGCACGATCGCCAGGCCGAGACCGATCTCGGCGGCGGCGATCGTGATGGTGAACAGGGTGAGGGCCTGGCCGGAGTGGAGGGTGTCGCGCAGCCACACGTCGAAGGCGACCAGGTTGAGATTGACGGCGTTGAGCATCAGCTCGACGGACATCAGGACGAGGATCGCGTTGCGGCGGGCGAGGACGCCGTAGACACCGACGCAGAAGAGGAGGGCGGCGAGGACGGCCGGGTAGACGAGGTGCATCAGTTCTCCTTGCCCTGGCCGGTGGGGGTGCCGCTGGGGGTGCCGGTGGGGGTGCGGCCGCCCGTGCCGGTCCCGGCGCCCTTAGCGGTCCCGGTGCCCGCGCGGTCCTCGGCGGTCTCGCGGCGGGAGAGGACGATCGCGCCGACGAGGGCGGCGAGCAGCAGCACCGACAGCGCCTCGAAGGGCAGCACCCAGAAGCGGAACAGGGTCTGCCCGGTGGCGTGCGAGGAGCCCTGGACCACGCCGTGCAGGTCGATCCAGGTGGAGCGGAAGGCGTCCACGACCACCCACACCAGGGTGACCGCGGCGGCGACGGCGACCCCGAGGGCGACCCAGCGGTTCTCGGAGTCGGCGTCCGGCGAGCGGCCGATGGGCGCTCTGGTCAGCATCAGTCCGAACAGCAGGAGGACGACGACGGAGCCGACGTAGATCAGCACCTGCACCCAGGCGATGAACTCGGCCGTGAGCAGCAGGTATTCGACGGCGAGGCCGCCGAGGGCGACGACCAGCCACAGGGCCGCGTGCACGAGCTGCCGGGTGGTGACGGTCAGGACGGCCGCGCCGAGAGTGACGAGGCCGATGAGGAGGAAGGCGATCTCGACGCCGGTGGGCGAGAGGAAGCCGCCCTGGCTGTGGATGGTTTCGTGGACGATCACGAGTCGCCCTCCCCCGGCGCGGAGGGTCCTTCGGTCGCCGGGTCGGCCGCTGGGTCGATCGCCGTCGGGGCCTGCGGCTGGGCCTCTGTTTGGGCCTGCGCCTCCGCCTGGGCCTGGGCTTCCGCCTGGGCCTGGGCCGCGATGAGCTTGTCGGCGGCCTTGCGGGCGGCGGCGATCTCCTTGGGTTCCTCGGCGGCCGGGTCGAGCGCGGGAGGCGCGGGCACCGTCCACATCCAGTCGCGCAGCTTGTCGCGCTCGTGGGTGAGTTCGAGGATGTCGGTCTCGGCGTACTCGAACTCCGGCGACCAGAACAGCGCGTCGAAGGGGCACACCTCGATGCAGATGCCGCAGTACATGCACAGCGAGAAGTCGATGGCGAAGCGGTCCAGCACATTGCGGCTGCGCTCGCGCCCGCCGGGGGCGGCGGCCGGTGTCGTCTCCTTGTGGGAGTCGATGTAGATGCACCAGTCGGGGCACTCGCGGGCGCACAGCATGCAGACCGTGCAGTTCTCCTCGAACAGCGCGATCACACCGCGCGAGCGCGGCGGGAGTGCGGGCAGCGCGTCCGGGTACTGGTCGGTGACGGAACGCTTCGTCATCGTCCGCAGGGTGACGGCCAGGCCCTTGGCGAGGCCGGTTCCGGGGATGGCCATGCTAGGAGATCACCACCTTGACGACGCCGGTCAGGGCGATCTGGGCGAGGGCGAGCGGGATGAGTACGGTCCAGGCGAGTTTCTGGAGCTGGTCCTCGCGAAGGCGCGGGTAGCTGACCCGCAGCCAGATCACGACGAAGGCCAGCAGGCCGGTCTTGACCAGCGTCCACAGCCAGCCGACGCTGCCGGACCAGGGGCCGTGCCAGCCGCCGAGGAACAGCACCGTGGTCAGGGCGCACAGCACGACGATGCCCGCGTACTCGGCGAGCAGGAACAGGGCGAAGCGCAGGCCGGTGTATTCGGTGTACGCGCCGAAGATGATCTCGGAGTCGGCCACCGGCATGTCGAACGGGGGCCGTTGCAGCTCGGCGAGGCCCGCCGTGAAGAACACGAGGCCGCCGATGAGCTGCCAGGGGGTCCACCACCAGTGGTACTCCCCCACGATGCCCGGCAGTGACAGCGTGCCCGCCGCCATCGCGACCGACGCGGCGGTGAGCAGCATCGGCAGCTCGTACGCCATCAGTTGCGCCGCCGTGCGCAGGCCGCCGAGCAGGGAGAACTTGTTCGCCGACGCCCAGCCCGCCATCAGCGAGCCGAGCACGCCGATGCCCATCATGGCCAGGACGAAGATCAGGCCCGCGTCCAGGGCCTGGCCGACGAAGCCGTGCGGTCCCACCGGGATCGCGATCAGCACGACGAGGTAGGGCAGGAGCGCGACGGCGGGGGCGAGTTGGAAGATCCGCCGGTCCGCGTCGGCCGGAACCACGTCTTCCTTCTGCGCGAACTTGACTCCGTCCGCCACCAGTTGGGCCCACCCGTGGAACCCGCCCGCATACATCGGCCCCAATCGGCCCTGCATATGCGCCATCACCTTGTGCTCCGCCTGCCCCACCACCAGCGGAAACACCAGGAACACAACGAGCACGCCCACAAGCCGCAGCCCGACGTCCACCACGTCACCCACGCCCCTCACCTCCCCGCCCACCGTCTTCGCCTGCGGCGCGCTCGTCAGACGACGCGGACCCACCACCCCGACCGGGGGTTCCACCTGCGGTGGGCTTCTCGCTCGCAGCGGGCGGTTCGCTTGCAGCGGGCGTCTCGCCTGCGGCGGCCTCGTCGGACGACGCGGGCTCACCACCCCGAGCGGGGGTGCCACCTGCGGCCGGCTTCTCGCTCGCAGCGGGCGGTTCGCTCGCAGCGGGCGATTCGCCTGCGGCGGGCTCGTCGGACGACGCGGACCCACCACCCCGAGCGGGGGTGCCACCTGCGGTGGGCCTCTCGCCTGCGGCGGGCTCGTCGGACGACGCGGGCTCACTACCCGCAACGGATCTGCCGCCAACGGCAGGCTTCTCCGACGGCGCGGGTCCGCCACCCCCGGCGCGGGTGCCACCTGCGGCGGGCCCCTCGCCTACGGCGGGCGGTTCGCTTCCGGCGGGCGATTCGCCTGCGGCGAGCTTCTCGCTTGCAGCGGGCGTCTCGCCTACGGCGGGCTCGTCGGACGACGCGGGCTCGCTACCCGCAGCGGAGCTGCCGCCAGCGGCAGGCTTCGCCGACTGCGCGGGCTCGCCGCCGTCGGCGGAGGTGCCGCCTGGGGCGGGCGGTTCGCTTGCGGCGGGCTTCTTGGTCGGCGCAGCGTCGCCGCGCCCCGCAGGGGTGGCGCCCGGGGGTTGTTCCCATGGGGCGTCGGGGACGCGCTTGCGTGGGGGCGCGGGGGTGTCGCCGGAGGGGGCCCCGGCAGGGGGTTGGTTGGCGGGGCTACCGGCAGGGGTTTGGCTGGTGGAGCCTTCGGTCACGCTGCGGGTGCGGCGGGCCGGGCGGTCGGCCGACGGGGTTGTACGCGCCGGGCGGTCGGCCGGGGGGGCCGTTGGGCGGGGGCCGCGGGCGGGGCGGGCGGGGGGCGGGGGGAGTTGGCCTTTTTGGGGGCCCCAGTCGTTGGGGTCGGGGACGCCGGGGGGCTGCATCTGGCGGCGCTTGGGGCCGCCGTCGTGGGACTCGCCGGGCTCCTTGGCACCGGGCCACGCCTTGGCGACGCGGGCGGCGAGGACGAAGTCCTTGCGGAGAGGGTGCCCCTCGAACTCGTCGGGGAGCAGGAGCGGCGCGAGGCCCGGGTGCCCGGTGAAGTCGACGCCGAACATCTCGTGGGTCTCGCGTTCGTGCCACGCCGCGCCCGCGTAGACGCCGGTGGCGGTGGCGAGGACGGGCGCTTCGTGCGGCACGGTCGTCCGCAGCAGCAGCCGCCGGACGCCGCCGTCCAGCGCGACGACGTGCGCGCAGACCCGGAAGCCGGTGCCGGGCTCGTCGACGGCGCTCAGCCAGTCGAAGTACGTGCAGCCGAGGGCGTCCCGCGCGGCCGTGAGCGAGGCGACCCACTCACCGGCGGGCACATCGACGGTCAGGAGGTCGTACGCCTCCTGCGCGACGGCGCCCTCGCCGAAGATCTCCGCGGCCTCCCGCGGCAGCCAACCGGTCACCTCGGCCCCTCCGGCGGAGTGACGAGGCCGCTCGTCAAGGCGGCGACGGACGGGCGCGGGCCCGCGGCGGAGCCGTACCGCTCCGCCAGCGACTCGCGCGCGATCTTCTCCTGGAGCTTGAGGATGCCCTGGAGGAGCGCTTCGGGGCGCGGCGGGCAGCCGGGCACGTAGACGTCGACGGGGATGATCTGGTCGACGCCCTTGGTGACGGAGTACGAGTCCCAGTAGGGGCCGCCGCAGTTGGAGCACGCGCCGAAGGAGATGACGTACTTCGGCTCGGGCATCTGCTCGTACAGGCGCTTGACGGCGGGCGCCATCTTGTCGGTGACGGTGCCGGAGACGACCATGAGGTCGGCCTGGCGCGGTCCCGGCGCGAAGGGGATGACGCCCAGCCGGATGAAGTCGTGCCGGGACATCGACGCGGCGATGAACTCGATGGCGCAGCAGGCGAGGCCGAAGTTGAAGACCCACAGGCTGTAGCGGCGGCCCCAGTTGAGCACCACCTTCATCGGCTCCGGCGCCAGCCGGGACAGCACGCCGAGACGGCGCGGCTCGGGAAGGTCCTGCGCAGGGGCCTCGGGAATCGCCTGCGGGTTCACGTCCATTCGAGGACGCCCTTCTTCCATGCGTAGAGCAGCCCGATCGCGAGGAAGCCGATGAAGACGAACATCTCCACCAGCGTCGTCGCGCCGAAGCCGGGCGCGGCGAAGACCGTGGCCCACGGGAACAGGAAGATCGCGTCGACCGCGAAGATGACGTAGAGGAAGGAGTACACGTAGTACTTGACCTGGGTGTGCGCCCAGCCCTCGCCGACCGGGTCGACCCCGCACTCGTACGTGAGCATCTTCTCGCGCGTCGGCACGACGGGCCGCAGCAGGCGGCCGGACGCGAAGGCGACGGTCACGAAGAGCACACCGACGACCGCGACCAGGCCGACGACCGAGTAGCCGTGGAAGTAGTCCACGTCCGTCCGCCCCTCGTTCACTCGTTGACCGGTGGTGTCCAGCGATCCTTGTGGATCTCTTTAGACGATCTATACGGGAGGGAGTCTAGGCCCTGGCCTCACAGGCGCACGCCCCCCGTGCGGGCACCGGTGCGCGCATCGGCGGCGGCCCCGTCGCACGCCCTCGCCCGTACCGGGGGATAACCCCACCGCCGCCTGACCTACGCACCCCATGGCGCGCCCCGCCGCTTCCCCGGCAGGCTGGACTCATGAACACCTCGCCCGCGTCCCGTCAGCCCGCCGCCCCCGCCCCGCTGCCACCCGTGCGCTTCGCGTACGACCGCGTGACGTGGCGGGAGATCGGGTATCTGCTGCTGAATCTGCCGGTGTCGATCATCGGCTTCGTCTACGTCGTGACGGTCGTGACGGTGGGCCTCGGCCTGTCGGTGACGGTGATCGGGTTGCCCCTGCTGGCGTACGGACTCGCCGGGTGCCGGCTGCTGGGGCGGGTGGAGCGGAGCCGGGCGCGCGACCTGCTGGGCGTGCACATCGACGAGCCGCGCCCGCTGAAGCGGGGCACCTTCGGTTTCCTGCCGTGGCTGTGGGCGTCGCTGAAGGACCCGGTGGCGTGGCGGCACGCCCTCTATTACGGCATCCGGCTGCCGTGGGGCATCCTCACCTTCACCTTGACGCTGGTCTCGCTGTTCGTGCTGTGGCCGGTGCTGCCGTTCCTGGCGCGCGGGCTGACGATGGTCGACCGGGCGATGGTCCGCGGGCTGCTCCAGCCGTCGGACGAACTGGAGCGGCGGATCGAGGAGCTGGAGTCGGACCGCGGGGTCGTGGTCGACACGGCGGCGGCGGACCTGCGGCGGATCGAGCGCGACCTGCACGACGGGGCGCAGGCGCGGCTGGTGGCGCTGGCGATGGACCTGGGCCTGGCCAAGGAGAAGCTGCTGGAGGACCCGGAGGCGGCGGCCAAGATGGTGGGCGAGGCGCACGGCGAGGTGAAGGTGGCCCTTCAGGAGCTGCGGGATCTGGCGCGCGGCATCCATCCGGCGATCCTCACCGACCGCGGCCTGGACGCGGCCCTGTCGTCGGTCGCGTCGCGCTGCACGGTGCCGGTCGCGGTGACCGTGGACCTGCC
This sequence comes from Streptomyces sp. NPDC003300, assembly GCF_040610915.1. Taxonomy (NCBI): domain Bacteria; kingdom Bacillati; phylum Actinomycetota; class Actinomycetes; order Kitasatosporales; family Streptomycetaceae; genus Streptomyces; species Streptomyces sp. NPDC003300. The sequence goes on from NZ_JBEXNE010000011.1 coordinate 88,958, forward strand.
CGCGCGGCCCGCGGAGGCGATCGAGGGGATCGCGTACTTCACGGTCTCCGAGCTGTTGCAGAACGTCAGCAAGCACAGCAGGGCACGGCACGCCTCGGTGGACGTGTGGCGCGCCGACGACCGGCTGATGGTGCAGGTACGGGACGACGGGCGCGGCGGCGCGGACGTGTCGGGCGGTACGGGTCTGGCCGGGCTCGGCGAACGGCTGCGGTCGGTGGACGGGCTCTTCGTGGTCAGCTCACCGGAGGCGGGGCCGACCGTGGTCACGGCCGAACTGCCGTGGCGCGACCGGGAGTTCCGCAAGGCCGGGGCCAGGCGCTGAGCGGAGCCAGGCGCTGAGCGGAGCCAAGCACCGAGCCAGGCGCTGAGCGCGGCCGAGCGCTGAGCGGAGTCAAGCACCGAGCGGGGCGCTGAGCGCGGAAGCCGGGGCGGTAGGGCTAGCCCCACCCCCAAGACGCCGATCCGCACCATGGGGATGGGTGCACGCACCGGCCAGCATGGAGTCACAGAGAAAAGCAGAGAGGACGGACCGACCATGGCTTACGGCTTCCCGCCCGCCGAGCGCGCGCACGAGCGCGAGCGCGAGCACCGCCTGCCGACGGCGCTGCGCGCGCCGGTCGAGGCACGCGCCTGGCGCGAGTTCGCCTACCTGCTGATCAATCTGCCGATGTGCATCGTCGGCTTCGTCTGGACCGTGACGATGTTCTCGCTCGGCGCCGGGCTGCTGGTCACCTTCATCGGGCTGCCGGTGCTCGTGCTCGCGCTCGGCGGCTGCCGCGCGATCGGCGCCGTGGAGCGGGCCCGCGCGCGGTCGCTGCTCTGGCTGGACGTGGAGGACCCGCGGCCGGTGCGCGGCAGGAACGGCGGTTTCCTGTCCCGGCTCGGTGCGCAGCTCGGCAGCGGTGTCAACTGGCGGCACGCCGCCTACACCCTGGTCCACTTCCCGTGGGGGATCTTCACCTTCTCCGTCGCCATCAGCTTCTTCACGTACGGCTGGGGCCTGTTGACGTATCCGCTGTGGCGCTGGGTCTTCCCGGTCTACTTCGGGCAGGACGGCCTCCAGATGTACGGCGACGGGCACGGGCACGGCTGGTGGCTGCACACCCCGGCCGACATGCTGCTGTGCGTCGTGGTCGGCGGCGCGCTCGTGCTGAGCAGCCCGTGGGTCTACCGGGGCATGGCGCACGTGGACCGGATTCTGGTGAGCGGTCTGCTCGGGCCTTCGCGGCTGGCGGAGCGGGTCACCGAGCTGGAGTCGGACCGCGGGGTCGTGGTCGACACGGCGGCGGCGGACCTGCGGCGCATCGAGCGCGACCTGCACGACGGGGCGCAGGCGCGGCTGGTGGCGCTGGCGATGGACCTGGGCCTGGCCAAGGAGAAGCTGCTCGAAGATCCGTCGGCCGGGGCCGTGATGGTCGAGGAGGCGCACGGGGAGGTGAAGATCGCGCTTCAGGAGCTGCGGGATCTGGCGCGGGGCATCCACCCGGCGATCCTCACCGACCGCGGGCTGGACGCGGCCCTGTCGTCGGTCGCGTCGCGCTGCACCGTGCCGGTCGCCGTGACCGTCGATTTGCCGGCGCGGCCGGTGCCGGCCATTGAGGGCATCGCCTATTTCACGGTGTCCGAGCTGCTGCAGAACGTCAGCAAGCACAGTGGCGCTTCGCGCGCGACCGTGGAGGTGTGGCGGGTCGGTGACCGGCTCATGATGCAGGTGTCCGACAACGGGCGCGGGGGCGCCGCCGTGTCCGGTGGGTCCGGGCTCGCCGGGCTCGCCGGGCTCGCCGAGCGGCTCGACTCCGTCGACGGTGTCCTCGCCGTGGCCTCGCCGCCCGGTGGCCCCACCCACATCACCACCGAACTCCCCTGGCGCGTCTAACCCCTCCGGGCCGGCCCCCTTACCCCTCCCCGCGCCCCGCCCCAGGTGCGCAACCCCTGCTACCTCGCCTCCACCCAAGGCGGTCCGCCGCCCCTTCCAGGGCCGCGGGGAACTGCGCGACCAGCCCCCACGCAAGGCGGTGCGCCGATCTTTTCAGGGGCGCGGGGAACTGCGCGACCAGCCCCCACCGGGCTTTCAGCCCGAACAAAACCGCATCTGCCCCACCGGGGCCGGTTCTCAAAGGCGCACCACCGCGCGGGCTGAGCGCGCAGTTCCCCGCGCCCCCAAAAAACACGTGGCCGGCCCGCCCAAAACGGCTCGCCCCTCCAAGACCCCGGCCCTGCCTCCGTCCAAGGCGGTCCGCGCGGGCTGAGCGCGCAGTTCCCCGCGCCCCCGGCAAAGGAACCGCAGAGATCGGCGGCCCCCCGGCAGGGGGCGGCTAGGTCAGGGTGAGGAGGACTTTGCCGCGGTTGGTGCCGGCCTGGAGGGCTTGATGGGCTTGGAAGGCCGCGGCAAGCGACAACTCGGCGGTGATGTCGAGCCGAATGGCTCCGGAGGCCAGGAGGGAGAGGGCGGCGAGGGCGTGGCCGCGCAGAACGGCCGGGGCGCGGAGCGCGAGGTCGTGGATGGAGTAGCCGGTGAGAGCGCGGTTGCGCTCGGAGAAGGGGAGCACGGGCAGCGTGAGGTCGGGCTGCCGGGCGGCCTCGCCGTAGGCGACCAGACGGCCGAAGGGGGCCAGAAGGGAGAGCCCGGCCAGCCGCGTCCCCCCGCCGATGGGGTCGAGCAGCACGTCGATCTCGGTGCGGGCGGCGGCCAGCTCCTCGGCGAAGGTCTCGCGCAGCAGCACCGCGTCGTAGCCGAAACGTTTCGCGTACTCGGCCTTCTCGGCCGTGCGGACCGTCCCGTACACGGCGGCGGCCCCCAGCGCGCGGGCGATCTGCGCGGCGACCGAGCCGACCCCGCCCGCGGCGGCGTGGATGAGGACGGTGTCCCCCGCGGTGAGCCGCGCGGCCCCGGCGAGCACCCCGTACGCGGTGGTGAGGACGAGCGCCGCCCCGCCCCCGTCCCGGAGGGAGATCCCGTCGAGCGGGAAGGCGAAGTCGGCGGGCGCGACCGCGTATTCGGCGTATCCGCCGCCGTCGGGCAGATAGGCGGCGACGGGGTCGCCGACGGCGAGCCCGGTGACGCCCGCGCCGAGCGCGGCGATCTCGCCGGAGACCTCGAGGCCGGGCACGGCGATCCCGTCCGGCGGACCGTAGTCGCCGAGCCGGTGCAGCACCTCGCCGTGGTTGACGCCCGCGTACGCGACCTGGATCAGCACCTGCCCGGGGCCCGGTTCCGGGACGGGGATTTCCACCGGCCGGAGCACTTCCGGGCCACCGTTGACGTCGAATCCGACCGCGCGCACACGCTCTCCTCTTGCCTGTGAGCCGCTGACGCGCGACCCCCGCCGACCTTCCGGGCGCAACCTTGCCCACCGGAACCGTATTCCCCATCAGCGCGTCGTTGCTGGGATGCTGGGGAAGACAGGGTCGGATGTGGGGGGCTGGAACGGGTGGAGGACAGGGTGCGGGTGGTCATCGCCGAGGATTCGGTGCTGCTTCGGGAGGGACTGACCCGATTGCTGACCGATCGCGGTCACGATGTGGTGGCCGGCGTCGGTGACGCCGAGGCGCTGATCAAGGTCGTACGGGAGCTGGCGGACGAGGGCGCGGCCCCCGACGTGGTGGTGGCGGACGTACGGATGCCGCCGACGCACACCGACGAGGGGGTGCGGGCGGCGGTGCAGCTGCGCCGGGACCACCCCGGCGTGGGCGTGCTGGTGCTGTCGCAGTACGTGGAGGAGCAGTACGCGACCGAGCTGCTGGCGGGCAGCAGCCGCGGGGTGGGGTATCTGCTCAAGGACCGGGTGGCCGAGGTCCGCGAGTTCGTGGACGCGGTGGTGCGGGTCGCCGAGGGCGGCACGGCGCTGGACCCCGAGGTGGTCGCGCAGCTCCTGGGCCGCAGCCGCAAGCAGGACGTGCTGGCGGGGCTGACGCCGCGCGAGCGCGAGGTGCTGGGGCTGATGGCGGAGGGCCGGACGAATTCGGCGGTGGCCAAGCAGCTCGTGGTGAGCGACGGCGCGGTGGAGAAGCACGTCAGCAACATCTTCCTGAAGCTGGGCCTGGCGCCGAGTGACGGGGATCACCGTCGCGTCCTGGCGGTGCTCACCTATCTGAACTCCTGATCTGTTGACACTCTGTCTCACAGCAGACGCCTGACGGCGCGGGCCTCACGGGCACCGCGCCGTTACCTGCACACGCCACACACATGTCCGGCAGTCCGCAGGTCGGGGCCGCGCTCCCGCATCCACATTCCGGGACGTACGGGGAAGGCGACCCTTACCGACGTACGATGACCGGTGAGCCGCCGCCTCTAGGGAGGTCCGTTTCAGTGACCAGCCAGGTCAGCAGCAGCAGCCCCGTGCCCACGGAGCAGCCCGCGCATCCGCCGGTGATCGGCGATGTCCTGGGCGAACAGCGCAAACCGGCGAAAGAGACGAAACGCCTCGACCGGGTGATCATCCGGTTCGCCGGTGACTCCGGGGACGGAATGCAGCTCACCGGGGACCGTTTCACCTCGGAGACCGCGTCCTTCGGGAACGATCTCTCGACGCTGCCGAACTTCCCGGCCGAGATCCGGGCCCCCGCAGGCACCCTGCCGGGCGTGTCGTCGTTCCAGCTCCACTTCGCGGACCACGACATCCTCACGCCCGGCGACGCGCCCGACGTGCTGGTCGCGATGAACCCGGCCGCGCTGAAGGCGAACGTCGCCGACCTGCCGCGCGGCGCCGAGATCATCGTCAACACCGACGAGTTCACCAAGCGCGCGATGGCGAAGGTCGGATACGCCGCCAACCCGTTGGACGACGGGTCCCTGGAGGCGTACGCGATCCACCCGGTGCCGCTGACGACGCTCACCGTCGAGGCGCTCAAGGACAGCGGCCTGGCGCGCAAGGACGCCGAACGGGCGAAGAACATGTTCGCGCTCGGCCTGCTGTCGTGGATGTACCACCGGCCGACCGAGGGCACCGAGTCCTTCCTCCGCAGGAAGTTCGCCAAGAAGCCGGACATCGCGGAGGCCAATGTCACGGCCTTCCGCGCGGGCTGGAACTTCGGCGAGACCACCGAGGACTTCGCGGTCAACTACGAGGTGCAGCCCGCCTCCAGCGCCTTCCCCGCGGGCACCTACCGCAACATCTCCGGGAATCTGGCGCTGTCGTACGGCCTGATCGCCGCGAGCAGGCAGAGCGAACTGCCGCTCTTCCTCGGCTCGTACCCGATCACCCCGGCCTCCGACATCCTGCACGAGCTGTCCAAGCACAAGAATTTCGGCGTCCGCACCTTCCAGGCCGAGGACGAGATCGCCGCGATCGGCGCGGCGCTCGGCGCGTCCTTCGGCGGGTCGCTGGCCCTCACCACCACCTCGGGTCCCGGTGTGGCGCTGAAGTCGGAGACGATCGGGCTCGCCGTCAGCCTGGAGCTGCCGCTGCTGATCATCGACATCCAGCGCGGCGGCCCCTCGACCGGGCTGCCCACCAAGACCGAGCAGTCCGACCTGCTCCAGGCGATGTACGGGCGCAACGGCGAGGCACCGGTGCCGATCGTGGCGCCCAGCACCGCGGCGGACTGCTTCGACGCGGCGCTGGAGGCGGCCAGGATCGCGGTCACGTACCGCACCCCGGTCTTCCTGCTCTCCGACGGCTATCTCGCCAACGGCTCGGAGCCGTGGCGGGTCCCCGACGTCCAGGACCTGCCCGACCTGCGGGTGCAATTCGCGACCGGGCCCAACCACACGGCCGAGGACGGCACCGAGGACTTCTGGCCGTATCTGCGCGACCCGGAGACGCTGGCCCGCCCGTGGGCGGTGCCCGGCACGCCCGGCCTCGAACACCGCATCGGCGGCATCGAGAAGCAGGACGGCACCGGCAACATCTCGTACGACCCGGCCAACCACGACTTCATGACCCGCACCCGGCAGGCCAAGGTCGACGGCATCAAGGTGCCCGACCTGATCGTGGACGACCCGGAGGGCGCCGCGCGGACCCTGGTCATCGGCTGGGGTTCGACGTACGGGCCGATCACCGCGGCCGTGCGCCGCATCCGGCGCGAGGGCGGCACGATCGCGCAGGCCCATCTGCGCCATCTCAACCCCTTCCCGGCCAACCTCGGTGAGGTCCTGCGGGCGTACGACAAGGTCGTGGTGCCCGAGATGAACCTCGGCCAGCTCGCCCACCTGCTGCGCGCCAAGTATCTGGTCGACGCCCGTTCGTACACGCAGGTCACCGGGTTGCCGTTCAAGTCGGAACAGCTCGCGAAGGCCCTCGTGGAGGAGAGTGCGAATGATTGAGGCGCTGTCGCTGGTGCCCAAGGCCGAGGCGAAGCAGTCCATGAAGGACTTCAAGTCGGACCAGGAGGTGCGCTGGTGCCCGGGCTGCGGGGACTACGCGATCCTGGCCGCCGTCCAGTCCTTCATGCCGGAGCTGGGCCTGGCCCGCGAGAACGTGGTGTTCGTGTCCGGGATCGGGTGCTCGTCCCGCTTCCCGTACTACATGAACACCTACGGCATGCACTCCATCCACGGCCGCGCCCCGGCCATCGCGACGGGGCTCGCCGCCTCGCGCCGCGACCTGAGCGTGTGGGTCGTCACCGGTGACGGCGACGCGCTCTCCATCGGCGGCAATCACCTGATCCACGCGCTGCGGCGCAATGTGAACCTGAAGATCCTGCTGTTCAACAACCGGATCTACGGGCTCACCAAGGGTCAGTACAGCCCCACCTCCGAGGTCGGCAAGATCACCAAGTCGACGCCGATGGGTTCGCTGGACGCGCCCTTCAACCCGGTGTCGCTGGCGATCGGCGCCGAGGCGTCCTTCGTGGCCCGCACGATCGACTCCGACCGCAAGCACCTCCAGTCGGTGCTGCGGGCGGCAGCCGAGCACGAGGGCACGGCGCTGGTGGAGATCTACCAGAACTGCAACATCTTCAACGACGGCGCCTTCGACGTCCTGAAGGAGCGCGAGACCGCGCAGGACGCCGTGATCCGGCTGGAGCAGGGGCAGCCGATCCGCTTCGGCGCCCCCGCCGAGGACGGTCTCGGTTCGAAGGGCGTCGTACGCGACCCGGCGACCGGTGACCTGAAGGTGATCGACGTGACCGTGGAGGGCAGCGCGGGAGTGCTCGTCCACGACGCGCACACCCAGTCCCCGACGACCGCTTTCGCGCTGTCGCGGCTGGCGGACGCCGACACGCTCCACCACACGCCGATCGGTGTGCTGCGGGACGTGACGCGCCCGGTGTACGACACGGAGATGTCGGACCAGCTCGAAAAGGCCGTGGTGCAGCAGGGCAAGGGCGACCTCGCCGGGCTGCTGACCGGGCGGGACACCTGGACCGTCGTCGGCTGAGGCACGGGACCGCACAAGGGCGGGGCGCGCACCCTCATCGGTGCGCGCCCCGCCCTCGTCCGTCTCTCCCGTGCTCACCGCGTGGTCCCGCTGTTGAACAGCGAGCGCGACCAGAGGTACCCGGCCAGGCCGATACCGGCGCACCAGGCGAGCGAGATCCAGGCGTCGTGGCCGATCGCCGAGCCGGTCAGCAGCCCGCGCAGGGTCTCGGTCATCGGCGTGAACGGCTGGTACTCGGCGAACCAGCGCAGACCGGGGGACATCGAGTCGGCCGGTACGAAGGCCGAGCCCAGGAACGGCAGGAACTGGACGAGCAGCGGCTTGTTGCTCGCCGACTCGACCGTCTTGGAGATCAGGCCGAGCGCCGCCGACAGCCAGGTCACCGCGAAGGCGACGGCGGCGAGCAGCCCGGCCGCCGCCAGCCATTCCAGCGGGCTCGCGTCGGGCCGGAAGCCGACCGCGAGCGCCACGCCCATGACCAGCACGAGGCTGGTCATGGTCTGGATGACGCTGCCGACGACATGGCCGGTCATGAACGAGGCCCGCGAGATGTTCATCGTGCGGAAGCGGTTGATGATGCCCTCGGTCATGTCGGTGCAGACCGCGATCGACGTGGACATGGCCCCGGCGGCCACCGCCATGATCAGGATGCCGGGCGTCAGGTACTCCAGGTACACGCTCCGGCCGCCGCCCGCCCCGAGTCCGGCGCCGATCGACCCGCCGAAGGCGTACACGAACAGCAGCAGCATGAGGATGGGCATCGCGGCCGTGCCGAAGCCGACCGCCGGGTAGCGGATCGCGTGCTTCAGATTGCGCCGCAGCATCGTCGTCGAGTCGCGCACGGCGTAGGTGAGGGTGCTGCTCATCGCGAGGTCTCCTTGGGGTGAGGGGCGGAACCGTCGCCGGTCAGGGCGAGGAAGACGTCGTCCAGGTCGGGGGTGTGCACGGAGAAGTCGGCGGTGCGCACGCCGGCGGCGTCGAGCCGGTCGAGCAGCGAGCGCAGCGCGTCGAGTCCGGCGTCGCCCGCCACGCGCAGGGCCAGCTCCCCGTCGTCACGGACCGCGCCGGGGACGGCGGCGGCGGCCCGTTCGTACTGCTCGGGGTCGGTGAACCGCAGGCGTACGTGGCTGCCGGGGATACGCGCCTTCAGCTCGTCGGCGGTGCCCTCGGCGACGATCCGGCCGCCGTCGAGCACGGCGACACGGTCGGCCAACTGGTCGGCCTCCTCCAGGTACTGCGTGGTGAGGAAGACGGTGACGCCGCTCGCGACCAGTGACCGCACGGTGTCCCACATCGTGCGGCGGCTGCGCGGGTCGAGGCCGGTCGTCGGCTCGTCCAGGAAGATCACCTTCGGGTCGCCGACCAGCGTCATGGCCAGGTCCAGGCGACGCCGCATGCCGCCGGAGAAGAGCGCGGCGCGCTGCTTGGCGACGTCGGCGATGTCGAAGCGGGCCAGCAACTCCTGGGCCCGCGCCCGCCCTTCGGCCCTGCCGAGGTGCAGCAGGTCGGCCATGAGGAGCAGGTTCTCCTCGGCGGTGAGCAGGTTGTCGAGCGCGGCGAACTGTCCGGTGACGCCGATCGCGGCGCGGACGCCGTCCGGTGAGCCGGCCACGTCGTGGCCCGCGACCTGGGCGTGGCCGCCGTCGGCGGAGATGAGGGTGGACAGGATCTGCACGGTGGTGGTCTTGCCCGCGCCGTTGGGGCCGAGCAGCGCGAAGACGGTGCCCGCCGGGATGCGCAGGTCGATGCCGTCGAGGACGGTCTTGTCGCCGTAGGACTTGCGCAGGTCGGCGGTGGAGACGGCGGGCGGGCGCGGGTCGGCACCCCGGGCATTTCTGGGCATGGGCATGACAGACGAAGGCATGGAGCTCTCCCGTTTCGGGGCGTGGTGAGAGGAGCGGGGTGGGGGGCGCGCGGTGCGCGGTGAAGTGGCCCGGTGCGTCGGGCCGTACGTGGCGAGGGAGGGCGGGCGGATCAGCCGCGCGCGCGGAGGATCTCGATGTTGCCCCAGTTGGTCCTGGCGCGGACCGAGACGGTGTCCTCGCTCTGGCCGGGGGCCTCGGAGGCGGGGAGCCTGTTGCGCACCTGCCCGTGGCTGGAGCTGACGTCGAGCCAGGCGGCGGTGCCCTCGCGGACGCCGACCTCGATGGGGCCGTTGGAGGTCTCCAACTGGACCTCGCCGCGTACGACTTCGGCGACGCGCAGGTGGCCGTTGGACGTGGTGCCGGTGACCGACGCCTCGGCGCGCGCGATGTCGATGCCGCCGTTGGTGCCGCTGACCCGCAGTTCGCCGGTGACGGCGGCGAGGGTCGTGGTGCCGTTGGAGTTCTTCAGCACGGCGGTCCCGTCGACCGTGCCGATCCGCAGGCTCCCGGAGCTGGTGGCGATCTCGGCCGGGCCCTCGACCCGGTCCACGGTGACGCTGCCGTGCGACACGGCCAGATTGAGCGGCCCGGTCGTGTCGAACCGCACGTCGCCCACCGAGACCTTCACCCGCACCTCGCCGAGCCTGCCCTCGCCGTGCACCTGCGCCCACGCGCCGGTCACCTCGACCGCCGAGCCCGTGGGCAGTTCGACCGCCACGTCCACGGCGCCCGAAGGCCCGATGAGGCGGCGGCCCTTGGGGGTCCTGATGGTCAACAGGCCGCCGGAGTAGCGCACTTCGGTCTGCTCGGCCGCCTTGACGTCCTGGTCCCGCTTCGGGTCGCGGGGCCGTACCTCCACGAGGGTGTCGAGGCGGTCCTCGGCGGTGAACTGGATCGATCCGGCTTCCACGGTGCTCGTCACCGAGATGGGTTCCGGGGTGTCGAAGGGGGTGAAAGAAGGCATGGTTGTCCCGTCCTCTTGGGTCGTTGTGACGTCTCCGCAGGTGGGAGGCGGTGGGCTTCTCGTGCTTCTCGCGCTTCTCGTGCTTCTCGTGCTTCTCGCGCTTCGCGGCTAGCGGACCCAGCCCTTGAAGCTCTGTCCGACGGTTCTGGTGGTACGGGTCTTCTCCGTCGTACGCGGCTGGCCGCCGCCGTCGCCGACCGCCGCCGAGACGGCTCGCACCAGCCAGGCGTTGACCGACAGGCCCTCCCTGGTCGCGGCCTCCTCGGCCCGCGCCTTGAGGTGGCCCGGCAGTCGCAGATTCACCCTGGCGGTGCTGCCGTCGTCGCCCTCGACCGGTGCGGGCGGCGCCGGGGCCTGCGCCTGTGCCGGGGCCTCCTCCTGCGCGTACGGCCGCGTCACCACGAAGTCCGGGTCCAGGCCCCGGAGCCGGACGTCCACCGAGCCCGGTGCCAGGTCCCGCGTGATCTCGTCCATCGCCGCCGACAGCACATTCAGCATCGTCAACCGCGTCGCCGACTCCAGCGGTGCCGTCAGGCGCTCCGCCAGCTCCCTCGCTTCTTCGCCTCCGGCTTCGGCGGCCACCGCCAGCTCGCGGCGCAGATTCTCGACATACGGCGTCAGGTCCATGACGCCATAGTGGCACCACCATGGCGCCACCCGCAACCCCCTCCCTGACACCACCCTGGCACCACGTGGCACCACCCCCCACGCAAGGGCCCGTCTTCAGGGGCGCGGGGAACTGCGCGACCAGCCACGACGGTGGCACCGCCAAAAAACCGGCCCACCCCCCCCGTGCGTTCACGCCACGTAAGGGCCCGTCTTCAGGGGCGCGGGGAACTGCGCGACCAGCCACGACGGTGGCACCGCCAAAAAACCGGCCCCAGTCGGGCAGGCCCGGTTGCGTTCGGGCTGAAAGCCCGGCGGGGGCGGGCCGGGTAGGGCGCGGCGAGTCTTAGAGGGTCGGCGAGGCGACCGGGGGGTGGGCGGCGTCGTAGGCGGTGCGGGCGGAGAGGACGGCGGGGACGGCGGCAGCCGTCCAGACGGAGAGGGCGCGGACCTGACCGGCGGCCTCACGGCCGAGAGGGGTCAGGGAGTAGGTGACGTGCGGCGGGATGACGGGCAGAGCCCGGCGAAGGACGAAGCCGTCCCGCTCCAGCGTGCGCAGCGTCTGGGTGAGCATCTTCTCGCTGACCCCGCCGACGGCACGCCGCAGCTCACTGAAGCGCAGCGCCGCCCCGTCGAGCAGCTCGCACAGGACAAGAACCCCCCACCGGGAGGTGACGTGTTCGAGAATGAGCCGCTCGGGGCAACTTACGTCCATGTCGGTACCTTACTTCAAGGTGGGTACTTTCCAAGAGTTAGTGCCTGGCGTACGGTGGAGCCGAAGACACCGGACCACCGCAAACAGGGAGCAAAAAGACATGAGCATCGTCGTCACAGGAGCCACCGGGCACCTCGGCCACCTCGTCATCGACGAGCTGCTCAAGCAGGTCCCGGCCACGGACGTGGCCGCCGTCGTGCGGGACGAGGCCAAGGCCGCCGACCTGGCGGAGCGCGGCGTGGAGCTGCGGATCGCGGACTACAACCACCCCGAGACGCTGAAGGACGCCTTCCACGCGGGCGACAAGGTCCTGCTGATCTCGGGCAGCGAGGTCGGCCGCCGCATCGCGCAGCACAGCGCCGTCGTGGACGCGGCGGCGGCCTCGGGCGTGGCGCTGCTGGCGTACACCGGCATCCTCGGCGGCCCGGACGCCGACCTGAAGCTGGCGGACGAGCACAAGGCGACCGAGACGTACATCCTGGCCTCGGGCCTGCCCTACGTGTTCCTGCGCAACGGCTGGTACAGCGAGGTCCAGACCGAGAATCTGGCCCCGGTCCTGGAGCACGGCGCCGTCATCGGCAACGCGGGCGACGGCCGGGTCGCGAGCGCGGCCCGCGCCGACTACGCCGCCGCGGCCGCCGCCGTCCTGACCGGTGAGGGCCACGAGAACACGGCGTACGAGCTGAGCGGCGACACGGCGTGGAGCTTCGCCGAGTACGCGGCGCTGGTCGCCGAGCTGACCGGCAGGGAGATCACGTACAAGAACGTCCCGGCCGAGACGCGCCAGTCGATCCTCGAAGGCGCGGGCGTCCCGGCGGACTTCGCGGCCATCCTGGTCGACGTGGACCACGCCATCGAGCGCGGCCTGCTCGCGCGCACCAACGGCGAGCTGTCCCGGCTGATCGGCCGCCCCACGACCCCGATCCGCGAGACCCTGGCCGCCACCCTCAAGGACACGCCCAAGGACACGCCCAAGGCGTGACCCCGGCCTGACCCGGCGTGACCCCGGCCTGCACCACCCCCGCACACGACAGAGGTCCCCGGCTGTTCCGGCCGGGGACCTCCCCCGTTCACGCCCCCGCCCCGGAGCGTTGCTTGTCTTCGCGGGACGGCGCGTCCTCGTGAACAGACGGCGGGGCGGCCTCGACGCAGCGCCCCGAGGACCCCACCGTGACCACGGCCACCGCACCGCCGCACCCGCGGGACCCGCCGCGCCTGGACATCCAGGGACTGCGCGCCGTCGCGGTCACCCTCGTCGTCCTCGCGCACGCGGGCGTCGGCGCGGTCGCGGGCGGATACGTCGGCGTCGACGTCTTCTTCGTCGTCTCGGGCTTCCTGATCACCTCGCTGCTGACCCGCGAGTCCCGCGCCACCGGCCGCATATCGGTCAGGGACTTCTACGCCCGCCGCGCGGTGCGCCTGCTGCCCGCCGCGACCCTCGTCGTGCTCTGCACGCTCGCGGGCTGCCGGCTCTTCCTGTCGAAGATCCGCTTCGCGCAGTACGCGGGGGACGCGCTCGGCAGCTCGCTCTACGCCGTCAACTTCCGGCTGGCCGCCGCCGGTACGGACTACCTCGGCGCGAGCGAACCGCCCTCCCCCTTCCAGCACTTCTGGTCGCTGGCGGTGGAGGAGCAGTTCTATCTGCTCTGGCCGCTGCTGCTCGTCCTGTGCCTGCGGTGGCGCCGCCGCCCCGCGCTCCCGGCGGCCCTGGCCCTCACCGCCCTCTGCGCGGCCTCCTTCGCGCTGAGTCTCGCCCTCACCCGCTCCTCCCCCTCCTGGGCCTACTTCGGCTCCCCCGCCCGCTTCTGGGAGCTGGGCGCGGGCGCGCTGCTCGCCCTCGGCGCGCACCGACTGGCCCTCCGAGCCCCCCTCGCGGCGGCCCTGAGCTGGGCGGGCCTGACCGGCATCGTCGTGGCCGCGCTGACGTATGACGACGCCACGCCCTTCCCCGGCCGTTACGCGCTCCTGCCGGTCGTCGGCACCCTCCTCGTCCTCGCGGGCGGCCGATCCCCCGGCCCCTCCCCGACCCCCGGCCCCTCCCCGACCCACGCCCCCGGCCACTCCCCGACCCGCACCCGCACCCGCACCCACGCCCCCTCCCCCGCCCGCTACGGCGCCCGACTCCTGCTCGCCCGGCGGCCGGTCGCCCGGCTCGGCGGCCTCTCCTACGGCTGGTATCTGTGGCACTGGCCCCTGCTGGTCATCGGACCCGCGGCGCTGAACACCGCGCCCTCCACCGGTCTCGCCCTGGCCCTGTGCGCGGTCGCGCTGGCGCTGGCCTGGGCGACGCTGCGGCTGGTGGAGAACCCGATACGGTTCCACGCCGCCTTCCGCCGCCGTCCGGCCCTGGCGCTGCGGCTCGGCGGCGGCCTGTCGGCGGGCGCCGCGGTGGCCGTGCTGACCGCCGCCCACTTCCCGCCCGCGGTCGACTCCGGCAGACCCGCGCCCGACCTGCGGCGGGAGCTGACGGCGGCGCGCGACCCCGCGCTGCGGCTCGGGCAGCTCCTGCGGACCTCGGGTCCGAGCCTGCCGAGCAATCTCACCCCGCCCCTGGCCGAGGTCAAGCCGGTGCGCTCGGCGGTCTACCGGGACGGCTGCCACGCGGGCTACGCGCGTACGAGCACACCCCCGTGCGTCTACGGCGACCCGTCCGCGGCCACCACCGTCGTCCTCTTCGGCGACTCGCACGCCGCCCAGTGGTTCCCCGCGCTCGACCGGCTGGCGCGCGAACGGCACTGGAAACTGGTGTCGTTGACGAAGGCGTCGTGCAACGCCGCGACGGTGACGACCGTTTACCAGGGCGGCCCCGCCGTCTGCGACACCTGGCGCCGCGCGGCGGTCGCCCGGATCGCCGCGCTCCGCCCCGGTCTCGTCCTCGTCTCGTCCTCGGACGCGGGCCGCCCGCTGCACCCGGCCGCCGATCCCGTACGGCAGTGGACGGACGGCTTCCGCGCCACCTTCACCGCGCTCGCGGCCTCGGGCGCGCGGGTCGCCGCCCTGCTCGACACCCCCTGGCCCGCCTCCGACGCCGTCGAGTGCGCGACGGCCCACCCGCTGCGGCTCGGCCACTGCGCGAGCCGGCTGCCCGACGCGCTCCGGGACCCGGCGCGGCAGGGCGCGGTACGGGCGGCGGCGACGGCGGCCGGCGCCGCCGTGATCGACCCCGCGCCCTGGCTGTGCGCCACGGACGGCGCCTGCCCGGTGCTCGCGGGCGACACCCTGGTCTACCGCGACGACAGCCACATGTCCGAGACGTACGCCGACGCGCTGGCCCCGGTCCTCGGCCGCCGCCTCACCGCCCTCCTGCCGTAAGGCGGTGCCGCCCGGCCCCGGCCACCGGCCTGTCATGACCGTGGAGCGGAACGGACATGACAGGCCGGGGCGGCTGCCGCTACCGTCGTCACGTCGCGCGCCGACGGCGGGTCGTACGGCCGGGGCGGTACGGGAAGGGGTCGGGATGAACGAGCGGCGCGCGGGACTGGTCTACGGCTTCGCGGCCTACGGCATGTGGGGCCTGTTCCCGCTGTTCTGGCCGCTGCTCGAACCGGCGGGAGCGCTGGAGATCCTGGCCCACCGGATGGTGTGGGCGCTGGTGGTGGTCGCCGTGATCCTGCTGGCGATGCGCCGCTGGGCGTGGATATCCGAACTGGTCAGGCAGCCCGGGCGGCTCGGCCTGATCGCCGTCGCCGCCGTCTTCGTCTCCGTCAACTGGGGCCTGTACATCTGGGCCGTCAACGCGGGCCATGTGGTGGAGGCTTCGCTCGGCTACTTCATCAACCCGCTGGTCACCATCGCGCTCGGCGTCCTCGTCCTGCACGAGCGGCTGCGCCCGGTGCAGTGGGCGGCGGTCGGCGTCGGCGCGCTGGCCGTCGTCGTCCTCACCGTCGGATACGGGCGGCTGCCGTGGATCGCCCTCTCGCTCGCCTTCTCCTTCGGCGTCTACGGCCTGGCGAAGAAGCAGATCAACATGGGCGGCCTGGAGTCGCTGGCCGCCGAGACCTCGGTGCAGTTCCTGCCCGCGCTGGTCTTCCTCGTCGTGCTCGGCGCGCGCGGCGACTCGACCTTCACCCACCACGGCCCCGGCCACGCCGCCCTGCTGGCCGCCTGCGGCCTGGTCACGGCGGGGCCGCTGGTCTGTTTCGGCATGGCGGCGACCCGGCTCCCGCTGTCCACCATCGGCCTCATGCAGTATCTGACGCCCGTCTTCCAGTTCCTGATCGGCGTGCTCCACTTCCACGAGGAGATGCCCCCCGAGCGCTGGGCCGGTTTCCTGATGGTGTGGGCGGCGCTCGTCCTGCTCACCTGGGACGCGATCAGGGGCGCACACCGCGGGCGTACGGAAGCGCGCGCGGCGCGCCAGGCCCCGGCGGTCGTGGAGTCCCCGGAGGCGACCGACTCCCCGCTGCCCGGCTGAGCCGAACGGGCGAGCGCCGACATCCACTCGGGGGACACGGACACCGCCGCCGATTGGGTGATCTGACGATCGGTCATGCGAAGGACGTACTCGTCCGGCGGTCAGGCGCCGGGCCGCCCGAAGTGCAGGAGAACGCGTCGTGCGCATGCCGGCCAACAGACTCACCACGAGAACGGCCCGGGGGCTGGCCGCGGCGGCCACGGCCGCCGTCATGATCCCGCTGGCCGCGAGCCCGGCCGTGGCGGCGGGCTCCGCCTACGGGAGCTGGAGTCCCGAGGTGCTGCACGTGCCCGTGACCGGCTTCCCCGACGCCACCTTCAGCACCGACAGCAGCTCGCCGTCCATCCCCGGCGGCACCTCGACCTTCCTCAACGGCTCCACCCCCTTCGGCGCCGAGTACGGCAGCTCGCGCGGGCAGAACTACCTCGCTCTGCGCCCCTCGACCGGCGGCACCAACGGCCGGCCGTCCCTCACCACCGTCACCTTCGCCGCCGCCACCCCGGTCGGCTGGGGCTTCACCCTCGGCGACATCGACGCCGACCAGGTGCGGATCAGCGCGACAGGCGCGGGCGGTGTACGGCTGACGGCGGCGCAGCTCGGCTTCCAGTCGACCTTCAACTACTGCGTGGGCACGCCGAAGCCGTCCTCGTGCGGCTCCGGCCCGAACACCGACGTGCCCACCTGGGACCCCGCGACCTCGACGCTGCGCGGCAACGTGCTCGACACCAACGGCGCCTCCGGCTGGTTCCGCCCGACGGCCCCGGTGACCTCGATCTCCTTCACCTACAGCGTGCTCAGCGGATCGCCGGTCTACCAGATCTGGATGGCCGCCCCGGACGCCGACATCAGCGGCACGGTCGCCTCGGACTGCGGCATCCCGCCCGGCACGTCGGTACGGCTGCGCACCGCGACCGGCGCCGCCGTGCTCGACAGCGCGGGCCAGCCGGTGGCGGCGGCCGTCGACGCCGACGGCGCGTACTCCTTCTCCGGCGTGGCCACCGGCCGCTTCCGGGTCGTGCTGCCGGCGCCCGCCGGGTACACGGCGACCGGCGCGACCAGCCGTAACGCCGACACCTCGGGCGGTGACGTGCGCGGCGCCGACTTCCGGATCGGCTGTACGCCCGAGCCCGCGCCGCCGGTGACCGTCCCCGGGAACGGCGGCCCGGTCCGGGTCCCGGTCACCCCCGACCGCGCGCCCCACACCCCGGTCACCGTCCCCGAGCCGCCGGACCACGGAAAGGTCGCGGTCGAGGGAGACCACCTCGTCTACACGCCCGACAAGGGCTACGCGGGCAAGGACTCCTTCATCTACAAGGTGACGGCGAAGGACGGGCAGCCGAAGTTCGTGAAGGTGAGCGTGGACGTCACCAGGCCGAAGCCGACGCCGACGCCGCCCAAGCCGCACCCCGCTCCCCCGGCCAACCACCCGCAGCCGCAGCAGACCGGCCCCGAACTGGCCGCCTCGGGCG
Organism: Streptomyces sp. NPDC003300; assembly: GCF_040610915.1. Lineage (NCBI taxonomy): Bacteria > Bacillati > Actinomycetota > Actinomycetes > Kitasatosporales > Streptomycetaceae > Streptomyces > Streptomyces sp. NPDC003300. Next base: position 106,313 of record NZ_JBEXNE010000011.1, read on the forward strand.
CCGACGGTCCCCTCGCCATGGTCGCGGGCGGCCTCGTCGCCGCCGGGGCCCTCGCGGTGACCGCCACCCGCGCGCGGAAGCGCCGCCGCTGACCCCCCTGCCTTCGTGTACGGCTCCGCGCCCGCCGGTACGGTTCCCGGCGGGCGCGGTCACGTTCACCCGCGCGTCACCGCCCGAGGCCGCACTCCGCCCAGACCATCTTCCCGACGCCGTCCCGCTCCCCGACGCCCCAATGCCCGGGCCCCGCGACCGCGTTGACCAGCGCGAGCCCGCGCCCGTCCTCGTCGCTCTCCGCCGCGACCCGTGGCTCGGGCCGCCCGTCCCCCGCGTCGTGCACCTCGATCCGCACACCGCCAGGCGTCCGCACGTACCGCGTCTGCACATCGCGCCCGGCGACCCGCGCGTGCACGACGGCGTTCGTGAATAACTCCGACAGGATCAACACGGCGGAATCCGTGAGGTCTTCCAGTCCCCAGCCCTTGAGGGCCGTTTCCAGTTCGTGCCGCGCCCGCCCCACCGAACGCGGCGTACGCGGCCACAACCGGGCGACCGTTCGGGATTCGGCACCGGGCGGCTCGCCCGCCGATTCGTCGGACTGTCCAGGTGGTTCTCGGTGCATGGCCGTGCCTTCCCTCGTCGCCGAATCCCATTGACGTCGGGGCCCCCTTGTCGCCACGTCGGGGGCCCCGACGGAGGACTCACCCGGGCGCCCACGGGGAGTGGCGCCGCACGGGGGTCCTCGCCACCCGTCGCGGGGCGCGGCACCCACGCGACGGGAATCGGTACGTACTTGGCAGCGCCAAGCACCGCGCCGCATCGCGGTGCGAAGTAGCGCGTAGTACGAGAGTAGGCACGGAAATGGCTGCGCCGCAACCAGAACAGGCGCACGCGTGCAATCCGGTGCGTCAACGGCGTCGCGTGGCCCTAGAGTTGTGCCCGGTACGTGACCGGGCGTGCCGAGAAGGGAGCCGACCCATGCCCGCAGGGGGACGGCCGACCGTGCGCAGCAGGCGACTCGGGTCGGCCCTGAAAAAGTACAGAACCGCAGCTCAGCTCGATCAACCACAGGCCGCCGAGGTGATCGCGGTCAGCGCCAGCAAGATCAGCCGCATCGAAACCGGCCACATCAGCACCCGCGTCATCGAACTGCGCCTGCTCCTCGACGCGTACGGCGTGACCGATCCCGAAGTGCGTTCTCGGCTCGAAGAGTTGGCCAAGGGGTCGAACCGGCGCGGTTGGTGGCTGGAGCATGCTGCGCACCTACGCGCGGACTACTTGGACCACATCTCGCTTGAGGATGACGCGACGTACATCCGCGAGTGGCAGCCCAACCTGATCCCCGGACTGCTCCAAGTCCCCGCGTACGCGGAGGCGGTGATCACAAGTGCTCCGCACTTCATCGACCCGGAGCGGGTCTCGCAGCTCGTCAAGGTGCGGCAGGACCGCCAGGTAAAAATCGACGAGGTCGAGGGCTCGGCGAACTACACGGTCATCATCTGGGAACCGGTGATCATCCACTCGATCGTCAAACCCGAGGTCTACCAACAGCAATTGGCCCACATTCTTGAGGTCGGCCAAAGGCAGAACGTGACGCTACAGGTGCTATCGATTTCAGCCGGAGTCAAGGCGTCAATGCCCGCCGCGTTTTCGAGCTTCTCCTTCGACAGCGAACCCGTGGTCGAGGCAGTCACGTTGGACAATCTCCGGGGAGCCTCCATCCTGGAAGCCGCCGAGGATTTGACCGCTTACGCTCTCGCATTTGATCAACTACGATCGGCAGCACTGGCCCCGGATGCAAGCGCGCGGCTCATCCGAGGCGCACTACAGAGAAGCAAGGACGACACAAAGTGACCCCTAAGGTAATAGGGCCCTTCCGGAAGTCCTCGTACTCCGGGGCGGAAAACAACTGCGTGGAGGTCGCCGCCACGGCCGGCGGAGGGCGGGCCGTGCGGGACAGCAAGGACCCGGCCGGTCCGAGCCTCTACTTCACGCCCACCGAGTGGACCGCCTTCCTCGCGGGTACGCGAAACGGCGAGTTCGCTCACTAAGGCACCACGCGCCACGCGAAGGCCCCCGGAGTCGCCACCGGGGGCCTTCGCCATGTCGGCGGCCTACCTTCGCGGTGAAGGACCAAGCGCGGGGTCGTGCGGAATTTCTCCAACGGCATGCTGCCGTCGACCAGCGTGCGGAAGTACGGATTGTTCAGGACCCCGGTATCGGCGACGACGCGTTTGGCGTGCGCCGTCACCAACGGGGCTGCGGGCGCCCGCAGATGGGTGGTCACCGCTGTTCCCCTGGCAGGGCTCCCAGGAGGCGGTGGCCCCGGTCGGCCGGGTCGGTGCCCGAGCCGTCGGTGTCGATGACGAGCACTGGGGGCCGCTGAGCGGGCCGGGTTACGGCATCAGGTGGGCGCTTGAGGGGTGAGCGTGTGCTGGAGGCGGGTGACGGTCGCCCGCCAGGGGCCGTCAGGGGGCTCGTCCCAGAGCTCCAGCAGCTCGGAGGGGTCGGTGACGACCCGGTCCAGGGCCCTGAGGGCCGTGGCGCGCAGCGGTGTGAGGTCCGCGAGCGGCCGCTTCGGCCCGTAGTCGGGGTCGATGGGCTCACCGCCGGGGCACTGGGCGGCGACCAGCGCGGCGGCGGCGACGGCCTCTTCGGAGATGTCCGCGTCGAGGTCGCCCGTCGTGTCGATCACGCGGACGAGGGCGTCGCGGACGATGCCGGGGCGCGCGTCGGGGCTCGCGTCGTCGAGGGTGTCGCTGAGGTCCCACGCGGTGTCGTTGTCGAAGGGGCCGACGTGCCAGGTGCCCATGTCCTTCTCCCGCCGCTCAGACGGCCGCCGCGCCCAGCGCCTCCGTCAGGGCGCTGAGGGTGGGGCCGAGGGGCAGGTCGCAGCCCCGACATCACGGTGAGGGACGAGCCCAGGACGAGCAGGGCGGGGGCGGCGTCGACCAGGGCGAAGGCGCGGTGGACCCGCTCGGGCGGCACATTCTCGCCGAAGAAGACCACGTCCGGCTTGAGCGTGCCGGTGCCGCAGACCTCGCAGGGCACGAGCCGGAACCGCTCGGTGCTCCCCGCCGGGAGTTCGGCGTCGCCGTCCGCGTTGGTGTGGGCGACGGCGGTGGCGCGGAAGCCGGGGTTCGCCTCGTCCAGGCGCTCGTCCAGCCGCGTACGGTCGCTGAGGTCGCCGCAGTTCAGGCACACCACCCGGTCCAGCCTGCCGTGCAGGTCGATCGCCTCCGCCGTACCGGCCGCCGCGTGCAGCCCGTCCACATTCTGCGTGATCACCCCGGTCACCGCGCCCGCCCGCACGAGCCGCGCCACCGCCCGGTGCCCGTCGTTCGGCAGCGCCCGCGCGATCGTCCGCCACCCGAGGTGGCTGCGCGCCCAGTACCGGCGCCTGGCCGCCTCTTCCCCGACGAACTCCTGATACGTCATCGGCGCCGACGTCCGCCGCCGCCCCGTCACCCCGCGGTAGTCCGGAATCCCCGACTCCGTCGACAGCCCCGCCCCGCTGAGCACCACGGCCGGCCGCCCGGCCAGGAACCCGGCCAGCACGTCCACGCCTTCCCCTCGCCCCCTGCCGACCCCGGTCTCCATACCGGCAGCGTACGCCCGCCTGACGGGCGCTAGGGGCCTGTCCTAGGCCGTCACGTCGCGGGTGGTGAAGCGGGCCCAGGCGGCCGAGCCGAAGACGGCGGCGTAGAGGGCCTGGAGGCCGAGGTTCTTGGCGATGCCGGTCCAGGTGACGGGGTCGCGGAGGATGTCGGCGAAGCTGAGCCAGTAGTGGGGGAAGAGGTAGGGCTGGAAGGCGTGGAGCTGGGGGATGTTGTCGATGATCTGGACGGTGATGAGCAGGCCGACGGTGGCGGCCATGGCGCCGATGCCGCTGTCGGTGAGGGTCGAGATGAACAGGCCCAGCGCGCCGATGCCGACCAGGGAGGCCGCGACCAGGACCGCGATCAGCAGGCAGCGCAGCATGCCGTCCGAGAGGGAGATCGTCGTGCCCGACAGCAGCGTGACGTCTCCGACCGGGAAGAGCGCGAAGCCGACGATCAGCGCCGAGACGGCGACCACCAGGGTGGCCGCCAGGCAGAAGGCCAGCACGGACGCGTACTTGGCGAGCAGCAGGCGGGTGCGGCCCGCCGGGGCCACCAGCAGATAGCGCAGCGTGCCGCCGCTGGCCTCGCCCGCGATCGAGTCGCCCGCGATCACCCCGATCGCCATCGGGAGGAAGAACGGGAGCGTGGCCGCCAGGGCGGCGAACGTCAGGAACAGGCCGTTGTTGCTCACCTGCTCGATGAACGCCGGGCCGTTTCCGTTCCCGTCCGGCCCCCCGCCCCCGCCGAGCGACCCCCCGTTACGCGTCTCGATCCGCACCGCCACGCCCACCAGCAGCGGCACCCCCGCCAGCACCGCGAACAGCGCCAGCGTCCGCCACCGCCGGAACACGGTGACCAGCTCCGACCGGAACAGCCCGAAGCTCCAGAGCAGCCGGGGCGTACGCGGCCCGGACGGCGGCTCGGTGGCCACGGTGCCCGCGGCGGCTCCGGCTTCGGTCCCGGGGGGATCGGTGGCGGGCCCGGAGGGCCGGGCGGCGGGCTCCGGGGGCGATGCGGGCTCCGGGCCGGCCGGGTCCGGGGCGGGGGTCGGCTCAGGTCGCGGGCCGGTCGCAGGCCGGTTCTGGTCGGCCGCAGGCCGGTTCTGGTCGGCCGCAGGCCGGTTCTGGTCGGCGCTCGAAGCGGCCGGCTCCGTTTCAGCCCGCGACATCGAAGCCCTCTCCTGTCAGGGCGACGAACGCGTCCTCCAGGGAGGCGCGTTCGAGGCCGAAGCCGCGCACGCGGACGCCCGCGGCGACCAGCGCGGCGTTGAGGTCGGCGAGGTCCGGCGGGTCGGGGGGCAGTTCGCCGCTGAGGCGTTGGCCGTCGGTGAGGAGGGCGCCGACGCCGTGGTCGGTGAGCACGCGGGCCGCCTCCGCCGGGTCCGGTGTGGTGACGACGAGCCGCCCGCGCGTACCGGCCGCGAGGTCGGCCACCGGCCCCTGCGTGAGGAGCCGGCCGCGCGCCATGACGGCCGCGTGCGTACAGACCTGCTCGATCTCGTCCAGCAGGTGCGAGGAGAGGAAGACGGTGGTGCCGTCGGCGGCCAGCTCCCTTACCAGGGAGCGGATTTCGCGCATGCCCTGCGGATCGAGCCCGTTCGTGGGCTCGTCGAGGACCAGCAGCTCGCGCGGCTGGAGCAGGGCGGCGGCCAGTCCGAGCCGCTGCTTCATGCCCAGCGAGTACGCCTTCGCCTTCTTCGGGCCCGCCGCCGTGAGCCCGACCCGGTCCAGCGCGGAGCCCACCCTGGCCCGGCGCGTACGCGGGTCGGCCGTCGGGTCGGCCGCGTCGTACCGCAGCAGATTGTCCCGGCCGGACAGGAAGCCGTAGAGGGCCGGGCCCTCGATCAGCGCGCCCACCTTGGGCAGCACCGTGCGCTGTGCGCCCGGCATCGGGCGGCCCAGCACCCGCGCCGTGCCCGCCGTCGGCGCGATCAGGCCCATCAGCATCCGGATCGTCGTCGTCTTCCCCGAGCCGTTGGGGCCCAGGAAACCGAAGACGCTGCCGCGCGGCACCCGCAGGTCCAGGCCGTCCACGGCGAGCGTGCCGCGGTACCGCTTCGCGAGGCCGCGCGTCTCGATCACCACGTCGGCGGCGTCCGCCGCGGGCACGGTCACCGCGTCGTACGCGCTCGACCCGTTCGGCCCGGCGGCCTGCGGCTGCTGCATCGCGCTCCTCTGCGACGGGGACTGGGAAGTGTACGGCGCACGCCGCGCCCGGCCGGAACTCCCGGCTCCGGGCCTGGGCCCGGACCCGCTTCCGCCCGCGCCCGGTGGGTGCCCCCCCCCGGACGGGGACGGGCACCCGCCGACTGGCGTGCGAGCGACGCTACTTCGCCGCGTTCGACGCGTTCGCCGCGTCCGTCAGCGCGGACTGCGTCACCGCGCCGACGTACAGGGTGCCCTTGTCGGTCAGGAGGGCGTTGACCAGGCGGGTGTGGAAGACGGTGCCGGAGCCGAAGTCACCGGTGACGTGCCGGCCGAAGCTGTTGAGCAGGGACTGGGCGTCGCCGCCGCCCTTGCCGTGCGCGTTCTTGTCGGCGCCGGAGGGCAGGCCGCCGGGCGACGTGATGACGGCGATGGAGTCCCAGCCCTTGCCGATGACGGTGGGCTCGGCGCCGGAGGTGTGACCGGTGCCGTTGACACCGTCGAAGCCGGGCAGGCCGGTGACACCGTCAAACCCCTTCTGGCCCTTGGCGACGGCGTCGGACTCCTTGCCGGCCTCGGTGACCTTCGCGCCCTTGGGCGGGGTGAAGGTGAAGGTCGACGCGGACGGCTTGCCGAAGCTCACCTTCGTGAAGCCGATGTCCACGATGGCCTTGCCGCCGCCCTTGGGCGAGAGCGTGAACTTCAGCGGGACGCCGGTCTTGGAGTCGACGGCGATACGGATCGCGCCGACCGTGGTCCTGTCCGCGTGCTGCGGGGTGACCAGGAGTTGGTACGCGCTGTGGCCCGCGACACGCGCGGTGCCGTCCACGGTGACCGAGGCCGTACCGTCGGCGGCCTTGAGCACCTGCTGGGCGGCGGCCTGCGGGGTGGCCGGGAAGTCCTGGGACCGGGCCCTGCTGTCGGCGCCGCCCTTGGCGTCGGCCGGGGCGGTCGCGTGATACGCCTCGTTGGACCCGCTGTCGTAGCCCCAGACCTCGGTGCCGTTGTGGATCAGGCTGTACTCGGCGGTGGGCTCGATGATCGAGACCTTCTGCCGGTCGGGGCCGTCCGCCGCCACGTGCAGGGTGTGCGAACCGGCCAGGAGCTGGGTGAGCTGGGCCTGCGGGGCCGCGGCCGAGCCCTTGCCGTCCTTGCCGTCCTTGCCGGACGGGCCCGCGGCGCTCGCGGCGCCGCCGAACAGGCTGCTCGCCGCGCCGCCGGACAGGACGTCGGGCAGCCCGAGGTCCGTACTGACCTTCACCGAGCCCGACACCGTCTGGGTGTCGGACGCCGCGATCTTCGTGAGCAACTGCTCCGCCGTCAGCGTGGGCAGCGACGGGCTGCCGGTGTCCGCGAGCGCGGGTACGAGGCTGATGGTCGCCGCCGCCACCCCCGCCACCGCGACGGGCACCGCGTACCGCATGGCCTTGCGTCCCCGCCCCCTGCCGGGCTCGTCCGATTCCGGGTGCTCCGGAAACTGTGCCGGTTGGATCCGTGCCATCGCGTCTCTACCTCCGTCGTCGCGGCGGTTCACTGCCTCGCACTCGTCCGCTCCCCGGGCCATTGTCGCCCGGTCCGCCGTGAAGTGGACGTCTCCATCACACCAAAACGGCCAACCCGCCACATCAGCCGACGGATGCAACCCTGTGTACGTCCCCGGGATGACAGACCCCGACGCCGTACTCGGGTCGGCGCAGGGCGCCACCTAGGGGGCGTCGGCGATCCGACCTCACCGGCCGGTGCACGTCGCCGATGCAGCCCGACGCCGGGGCCCGACGCGGGAGCCCGACGCGGGGGCTAGCCCGCCCGGTGCACCACGATGTCGCACAGCGCCGCCAGCGCCAGCTTCGCCGTGCACTCCGGCAGCGGCGCGAGGGCGGCGCGCGCCTCGTCGGCGTACCGGAGGGTGTCGCGGCGGGCCTGTTCGAGCGCGGGGTGGCCGCGCAGGAGGCTCAGGGCCTCGCCGTGCAGGGCGTCGTCGGTGAGGTCGCCGTCGAGGAGCTGGTTGAGGCGGCGGTCGGTGGCCGAGACGCCGCCCGCGGCCTGCTGGTACAGACGGCGTACGTGCAGGATCGGCAGCGTGGCGATGCCCTCGCGCAGGTCGGTGCCCGGGGTCTTGCCGGACTCGTGGCTGTCGCTGGTGATGTCGAGGAGGTCGTCGGCGAGCTGGAAGGCCAGGCCGATCCGCTCGCCGTACTGGGTGAGGGTGTGCACGACCGTCTCGTCCGCGCCGGACATCATCGCGCCGAACCGCCCGGACACGGCCATCAGCGAACTGGTCTTGCCCGCGAGGACGTCCAGGTAGTGGTCGATCGGATCGCGGCCGTCGCGCGGTCCGACCGTCTCCAGGATCTGGCCGGTGACCAGCCGTTCGAAGGACTCCGCCTGGACGCGTACGGCCTCGGGGCCGAGGTCGGCCAGGATGTGCGAGGCGCGGGAGAAGAGGAAGTCGCCGGTCAGGATGGCGACGGAGTTGCCCCAGCGGGCGTTGGCGCTGGGCACGCCGCGGCGCACCTCGGCCTCGTCCATGATGTCGTCGTGGTAGAGCGTGGCCAGGTGGGTCAGCTCGACCACGACGGCCGCGGGGACCACCCGGGGCGCGTGCGGGTCGCCGAACTGGGCCCCGAGCATCACCAGGAGTGGCCGGAAGCGCTTGCCTCCCGCCTTGAGGAGGTGGCGCGCGGCGTCGGTGATGAACGGGACATCACTCTTGGTGGCCTCCAACAGGCCCTCTTCGACGGCCGAGAGACCGGCCTGGACGTCGGCCTCGAGGGCCTCGTCCCACACGCTCAGCCCGAAGGGCCCGACGACGGTCACGAGGGGTACTCCTGTCGCTGATCTGGCTTCTGGCGGGGTCTGAGGGGCGGCACTGTCTACACGGGCAGCGTAGCCGGTCGGCTGTGGATCACCGCCGGGGCATCGCCCTGGAAGCGGGGTCGCGGCGTACCGGAAGCGAGGTTCCGGAATTCCCCCCGGATTCGCCCCGTATTCGCCGCGGCTTCCTCACGGGTTCCCCGCTCCGGCCGCACCGATTCCTCACTCCGGCGGCGCGGCTTCCCCGCTCTGCCCCTCGGCTTTCCCCGTCCCTGCCCCTCGGCTACCCCCGCTCCGGCACTACACCAGGCCGTCTCCGACCGGGCCGGTTATGATCCGTAATGCCGGTTTTAGCGACGTAAAGACCGCCCGGAAGGGATGATGGCCGATTCGGGCGGTTGACCGAAGAACGTTCACCATTACGTAAGACGGTCCCGCAACATGGTCAACTACACTCGCGGCAGCAACAGGTGACATGTCCTCGCTTCGGGGTAGACCCCACGGGTAATCCCCGGGGAAACCCCCCAAGGAAAGAGAGGAGGTGGATCGATGGCAGCCGACCTGCGGGAAGACGAGGCGGAGGCCCACGTGCGCGGGGTCTGCTTCAAAACGGGTCCGCCCGCACGCACCGGTGTGGAATTGGAGTGGCTGGTCCACGACCGCTCCGATCCGCTGTCCCTGATATCCGTCGACCGGCTGGACGCGGCCCTCGCGCCCGTCGAACAGCCGGGCGGGCTGCCCAGCGGCAGCAGGCTCACCCGTGAGCCGGGCGGCCAGGTGGAGCTCAGCTCCCGGCCCGCCGACACCCTCGCCGCCTGCGTCGACTCCATGGCCGCCGATCTCGCGGCACTGCGACAGGCGACCGACGAGGCGGGACTCGTCCTCGTGGGACGCGGGCTCGACCCGTTCCGCGACCCTCCCCGCGTGCTCGACCATCCCCGCTACCGGGCCATGGAGAGCTTCTTCGACCGCGACGGCCCGTGGGGCCGCACGATGATGCGGCGCACCGCCGCCCTTCAGGTGAACCTCGACGCGGGCGACGACTCCGCGGGCACCTCCGGCTACCGCTTCCGCTGGGAGCTGGCGCACCGGATCGGCCCGGTCCTGGTCGCGGCCTTCGCGAATTCGCCGGTCCAGGGCGGTACGCCGACCGGCTGGGTCTCCACCCGGCAGGCGGTCTGGAGCCGGATGGACCCCAGCCGCACCCGGCAGCCGGGGCACGACGAGGACCCCCGTACCGCGTGGACGCGGTACGCCCTCGACGCGCGCCTGCTGTGCGTACGCGAGGGGCCCACCGACAGCAGCGGCGTCTGGGACGCCGCCCAGCCCGACTGGTCGGTGCCGGGCGACCTGACCTTCCGCGCATGGCTGCGGGGCGCGCCGGGCGTGCGGGCGCCGACCGTGGACGACCTCGACTACCACCTCAGCACGCTCTTCCCGCCGGTCCGCCCGCGCGGCTGGCTGGAGCTGCGGATGACCGACGCGCAGGACGGCGACGACTGGATCGTCCCGACCGTGCTGACGGCGACACTGCTGGACGACCCCGTCGCCGCCGAGGCCGCCCACGCGGCCACCGAGCCCCTCTGCGAGGACGGCGATCCGATGCCGTCCGAGGAGATGTGGCGGCGCGCCGCCCGGGTCGGCCCCGCCGACCCCGTCATCGGCGAGGCCGTACGGGCCTGTTTCGACGCCGCGGCCGGTGCGCTGGCGCGTACCGACGCCCCGGCGGCCCTGCGGCTGGCCGTCGCCGACTTCGCCGAGCGCTATCCAGAACGCGGACGATGTCCCGCCCATGACCAGTTGGACGCGCTGCGCCGCGTCTGACCCTCCGGAAGGCATGTCGTGACAAACCCTCGTACCGACGGCCGGAACACGGCCGAAAACAGTGCCTCACCCGGCACTTCCCTCACTTCTGGCGCATCCAGCACTTCGGCCGCTTCCGCCACGCCTGGCTCGGCATCGGGCGCTTCGGGCGCTTCGCGTGCTCCGGGCGGTGCTGACGGGTCCGGTGGGTCCGGGGCTTCCAACGGGTCCGGGGCTTCCGGCGGCTCCGGCGGCTCCGGGACTTCCGGTGGCTCAGGCGGCTCCGGCGGCTCCGGGACTTCCGGCGGCTCAGGCGGCTCCGGCGGCTTTGATGTCAAGGCGCGGGCGCTCGCCGCGCTGGAGACCGCCCGGCGCAGGACCATGGCCCTCACCGACTGCGTGGACGACGCGGATCTGGCCGCGCAGCACTCGCCGCTGATGTCCCCGCTGGTCTGGGACCTGGCGCACATCGGCAACCAGGAAGAGCTGTGGCTGGTCCGTGAGGCCGGCGGCAGGCCGGGCCTGCGGCCCGACCTCGACCAGCTCTACGACGCCTTCCAGCACCCGCGCGCCGACCGTCCCGCGCTGCCGCTGCTCGGCCCCGACGAGGCCAGGGCGTACGTGGCGGAGGTACGCGCCGAGACCGTCGACGTACTGGACGCCGTCGACACCTCGCCCAACGACTCGCCGTCCCTGAAGCGGGAGCGGGCGGAACGGCTGCTCGCGGACGGCTTCGTCTTCGGGATGCTCGCCCAGCACGAGCAGCAGCACGACGAGACGATGCTCGCCACCCATCAGCTCCGCAGCGGCCCGGCCGTCCTGGAGGCCCCCGAGCCTCCGCGGGCGCCCGCGGACGCGGCCGTGCTGCCCGCCGAAGTCCTCGTCCCCGGCGGCCCGTTCACGATGGGCACCAGCACCGAGCCGTGGGCGCTGGACAACGAGCGCCCCCAGCACACCGTGGACGTCGCCGCCTTCTGGCTGGACACCGTGCCGGTCACCAACGGCGACTACCTCGCCTTCATCGCGGCGGGCGGCTACCAGGACGCCCGCTGGTGGACCGAGGAGGGCTGGCGGCACGTCCAGGACGCGGGCCTCGAAGCGCCGCTCTTCTGGTCGTACGACGACGGCGCCTCCGTCTGGACCCGGCGCGTCTTCGGCCGGACCGAGCCCGTACGGGTCAACGAGCCGGTCGTGCACGTGTGTTGGTACGAGGCCGACGCGTACGCCCGCTGGGCCGGGCGGCGGCTGCCGACCGAGGAGGAGTGGGAGAAGGCGGCGCGGCACGACCCGGCGACCGGGCGCTCGCTGCGCTACCCGTGGGGTGACGCCGATCCCGGTCCCGAGCACGCCAATCTCGGCCAGACGCACCTGCGGCCCGCGCCCGCGGGCAGTTACCCGGCCGGTGCGGCGCCCTGCGGCGCGCGTCAACTCCTGGGCGACGTATGGGAGTGGACGTCCTCGGACTTCGCGCCGTACCCGGGCTTCGAGGCGTTCCCGTACAAGGAGTATTCCGACGTCTTCTTCGGTCCCGACTACAAGGTGCTGCGCGGCGGGTCGTTCGGCGCGGACCAGGTGGCGGCGCGCGGGACCTTCCGCAACTGGGACTATCCGATCCGGCGGCAGATCTTCTCCGGGTTCAGGACGGCGCGGGACGCGTCGGGGCCGGGGGCCGGGGCAGGGTCCGGGTCGGCGTCCACGTCTCCGTCCGCGTCCCCGTCCGCGTCCCCGGAAGCCGGGCGCGGCTGATGTGCCGTCATCTCGCGTACGTCGGGCCGCCGTTGACGCTGGCCCGGCTGCTCACCGAGCCGTCGCGCGGACTGTACGAGCAGTCGTGGCAGCCGCGGCTCCAACGGCACGGCACGGTGAACGCGGATGGTTTCGGCGTGGGTTGGTACCCGCTGGAGCCCTCGCCCGAGGAGGGTGACGAGGGCTTCCCGCTCCCCGCCCGTTACCGGCGGGCCGTACCCGTCTGGTCGGACGCCAACTTCACCGAGCTGGCCCGGACGATCCGGGCCGGCGCCGTCCTGGCGGCGGTACGGTCCGCGACCGCGGGCACCACGCAGGACGAGTCGGCCGCCGCGCCCTTCCGCGACGGCCGCTGGCTGTTCAGCCACAACGGCGCCGTCGCCGACTGGGAGCGGCTGCCGACCGATCTGACCTCCGCCGAGCTGCTGGGCCTCGCGTCCCACAGCGACTCGGCGCTGTTGTGGGCGCTGCTCACCCGGCGGCTGCGGCAGGGCCAGCCGCCGGGCGGGGCGCTCGCCTCCGTCGTACGTGAGGTCGCCGCCGCCCGGCCGACCGCGCGGCTCAATCTGCTGCTCACGGACGGCCGGACGATCGCGGCCACGGCGTACGGGGACACGCTGTGGTTCCGTACCGGCCGCGATGTGCCGGGGTCCGCGGAGTCCGCGGAGTCGGCGGGGGCCGTGGCGTCCGGGGGAGCCGTGGCCTCCGGGGGGTCCGTGGCGTCCGGGAGGTCCGTGCTCGTCGCCTCGGAGCCGGACGACGCTCCGGGCGACTGGCACGAAGTCCCGGACCGGTCGCTGCTGTTGGCGACCACCGAGGGCGTACGGATCATCCCGCTGCGCCCGCCGACCCCTGTCCGTACCGACCGCGAGGACGCCCGGGGCAAGGACCGCACACGCGAGGACCCGCACCCGCACCTTATGGAGGAGAGCAGCATGGACGAGAGCCGCACGGGTGGCAGCCGCTTCACCCTCGACGACCGGCTGCCCGCCGACTACTTCACGACCTCACTGCGCGCCGACGTGCTCGGCGGGCTCACCACCGCGCCGCGCACCCTGCCGCCCAAGTGGTTCTACGACAAGCGCGGCAGCGACCTCTTCGAGCAGATCACGCGGCTGCCGGAGTACTACCCGACCCGCGCCGAGCAGGAGATCCTGACCCGCAGGGCCCCCGAGATCGCGCAGCTCACCCGGGCCGCGACCCTGATCGAGCTGGGCTCGGGCTCCTCCCGCAAGACGCGGCTGCTGCTCGACGCGCTGACCTCGGGCGGCACGCTGTCGCGCTACGCGCCGCTGGACGTCAGCGCGTCCGCGCTCGAAGAGGCCGGTGAGGCGATCGTCCGCGACTACCCGGGGCTGCGCGTCGCCGCGACCGTCGCCGACTTCGAGAGCGGTCTCGCGCTGTCCGACGAGCCGGGCCCGCGCCTGCTGGCCTTCCTCGGCAGCACCATCGGCAACTTCGACGCGGCCCAGCGCCGCGCCTTCTACCGGACGCTGTCCCTCTCCCTCACCAGCGACGACGTCCTGCTCCTCGGCGCCGACCTGGTCAAGGACCCGGACGTCCTGATCCGCGCCTACGACGACTCGCAGGGCATCACCGCCGAGTTCAACAAGAACGTCCTGCACGTGCTCAACCGCGAACTCGGCGCCGACTTCGACCCCGACGCCTTCGACCACGTCGCCCTGTGGAACACCGACCACGAGCGGATCGAGATGCACCTGCGCTCCCGTACCGCCCAGACCGTCAAGATCCCCGACCTCGACCTCACCACCGGCTTCACCCCCGGCGAGCACCTGCGCACCGAGATCTCCTGCAAATTCCGCCGCGACTCCCTCACGGCCGAACTCCACGAAGGCGGCTTCACCGTCCGCCACTGGTGGACCGACCCCCAGTCCCGCTTCGCCCTCCTCCTCGCCGTCCCCAACTGACCCCGCCCCGTCCCCCGGGGCAACGGCCGGCGGCCGGGGGCCCTCACGCCCCCCACGCGGCGCGCCCCCGGGGCCCCTTGAGGGGGCACCCGGGGGCGCGGCGGCGGCGAGGAGACGGTCAGCGGACGAACACGCCCGCCTTGTCGGCGAGATCCAGGAAGTACTGGGGGGCCAGACCCAGCACGATCGTGACGGCAACCCCTATGGCGATGGCGGTGGACGTCAGCGGGCTCGGCACCGCGACGGACGGACCGTCCGCCTTCGGCTCGCTGAAGAACATCAGCACGATCACGCGGATGTAGAAGAAGGCCGCGATGGCCGACGAGATGACACCGACGATGACCAGCGGCATCGCACCGCCCTGCGCCGCGGCCTTGAACACCGCGAACTTCCCCGCGAAACCGGACGTCAGCGGGATGCCCGCGAAGGCCAGCAGGAACACGGCGAAGACGGCCGCGACCAGCGGCGAGCGCCGCCCGAGACCGGCCCACCGCGACAGGTGCGTGGCCTCGCCGCCCGCGTCGCGCACCAGCGTGACGACGGCGAAGGCGCCGAGGGTCACGAAGGAGTACGCGGCGAGGTAGAACAGGACGGAGGAGACGCCCTCCTTGTCGGTGGCGATCACGCCCGCCAGGATGAACCCGGCGTGGGCGACCGAGGAGTAGGCCAGCAGCCGCTTCACATCGGTCTGGGTGACGGCGATGATCGCGCCCGCCAGCATCGTGAGGATGGCGACGCCCCACATGACGGGCCGCCAGTCCCAGCGCAGTCCGGGCAGGACGACGTACAGCAGCCGCAGCAGCGCGCCGAAGGCGGCGACCTTGGTGGCGGCGGCCATGAAACCGGTGACCGGGGTCGGCGCGCCCTGGTAGACGTCCGGGGTCCACATGTGGAACGGGACGGCGCCGACCTTGAAGAGCAGGCCGACCGCGACCATCGCGAAGCCGATCAGGAGCAGCGCGTCGTTGCCGGTGCTGTTGGCGAGCGCCGGGGTCATCGGGGCGGTGCCGTCGATGACCGAGGCGATGCCGCCGTAGGTGACCGTGCCCGAGTAGCCGTAGAGCAGGGCGATCCCGAAGAGCAGGAAGGCCGAGGAGAAGGCGCCGAGCAGGAAGTACTTGACGGCGGCTTCCTGCGACAGCAGGCGGTTGCGGCGGGCCAGCGCGCACAGGATGTACAGCGGCAGCGAGAAGACCTCGAGGGCGACGAAGAGCGTCAGCAGGTCGTTCGCCGCCGGGAAGACCAGCATGCCGCCGACCGCGAAGAGCAGCAGCGGGAAGACCTCGGTGGTGGTGAAACCGGCCTTGACCGCGGCCTTCTCCTGCTCGCCGCCGGGGACGGCGGAGCCCTGGGCCGCGAAGGAGTCGACGTTGTTGCCGTGCGCCTTCGGGTCCAGGCGCCGTTCGGCGAAGGTGAAGACGGCCACGATCGCCACCAGCAGGATCGTGCCCTGGAGGAAGAGCGCGGGACCGTCCACGGCGACCGCGCCCATCGCGGCGACATGCGCCTTCGTGGTGCCGTACCCCTTCTCGGCGAGCGCGACCACGGCGGCGAAGGCCGCCGCGAGACCGACCACGGCGAGGACGAGCTGCGCGGTGTAACGGGAGCGGCGCGGCAGGAACGCCTCGAGGAGGATGCCCACCATCGCCACGCCGAAGACGATCAGCACCGGCGAGAGCTGGGCGTACTCGATGTCCGGCTTCGGGATCTTGTCGGCGACCGGAGCGGCCGTCGTCCACAAGCTGTGGACGGCGCCCACACCTACGGCTCCCTTGTCTGCTGCGCTCACTTCTTCGCCTCCAGCGCGGGCTTGGGATCGGTCTTGTGCACGTCGGAGAGCGTGTGCTTGACCGACGGGTTGAGGATGTCGGTCACCGGTTTCGGGTACACGCCCAGGAAGAGCAGCAGCGCGATCAGCGGTGCCACGACGACCAGTTCACGTACCTTCAGGTCGGACATGCCCTCGATCCCGGCCTTGACCGGGCCGGTCATCGTGCGCTGGTAGAGCACCAGCACGTACAGCGCGGCGAGCACGATGCCCAGCGTGGCGATGATGCCGAGCACCGGGTAGCGGCTGAACGTGCCGACCAGTACGAGGAATTCGCTGACGAAGGGCGCCAGGCCCGGCAGCGACAAGGTGGCGAGGCCGCCGATCAGGAAGGTGCCCGCCAGTACCGGCGCCACCTTCTGCACACCGCCGAAGTCGGCGATGAGCCGCGAGCCGCGCCGGGTGATCAGGAAGCCCGCGACCAGCATCAGCGCGGCCGTCGAGATGCCGTGGTTGACCATGTACAGCGCGGCGCCGCTCTGCCCCTGGGTGGTCATCGCGAAGATGCCCAGGATGATGAAGCCGAAGTGCGAGATCGAGGCGTACGCGATCAGCCGCTTGATGTCCCGCTGGCCGACGGCGAGCAGCGCGCCGTAGATGATGCCGATCACGGCCAGGACCAGGATCACCGGGGTCGCCCACTTGGACGCCTCGGGGAAGAGCTGGAGGCAGTAGCGCAGCATCGCGAAGGTGCCGACCTTGTCGACGACCGCGGTGATCAGTACGGCGACCGGCGCGGTGGACTCGCCCATCGCGTTCGGCAGCCAGGTGTGCAGCGGCCACAGCGGCGCCTTCACCGCGAAGGCGAAGAAGAAGCCGAGGAACAGCCAGCGCTCGGTGGACGTCTCGATGTGCAGCTTCCCGGAACCGCGCGCGGCCAGGATCTCCTGGAGCGAGAAGGTGCCGGTGCCGAGCTGCTTGGCGGTGACCGCGTACAGGCCGATCACCGCGGCGAGCATGATCAGGCCGCCCGCCAGGTTGTACAGCAGGAACTTGACCGCCGCGTACGACCGCTGCCGTGCCGCCTCTTCCTCACCGGCCGCGTGCGCCCGGTCGCCGAAGCCGCCGATGAGGAAGTACATCGGGATGAGCATGGCTTCGAAGAAGATGTAGAAGAGGAAGACGTCGGTGGCCTCGAAGGAGAGCACCACCATGGCCTCGACCAGCAGGATCAGCGCGAAGAAGCCCTGCGTGGGACGCCACTTGAGGTGGGGGTTGCCCGCGGCGGAGCCGCTGGGAGCCGCGGTCTCCAGAGGCTCGGCGTCGTGCCAGCCGGCCAGCATCACGAAGGGGATCAGCAGCGCGGTCAGGGCGATCAGGGCGACGGCGATGCCGTCCACGCCGAGGTCGTAGCGGAGCCCGAAGTTCTTGATCCAGGCGTGCGACTCGGTGAGCTGATAGCGGTCGCCGCCCGGATCGAAGCGGACCAGCGCGGCGATGGCCAGACCGAGCGTGCCCAGCGAGAAGACCAGCGCCGTGTACTTGGCGGCGGTCCTCTTCGCCGCGGGCACGGCCGCGGTGACGACAGCGCCTACCGCGGGCAGCGCGGCGGTGACCGTGAGGAGGGGAAAGGACATGAGCTATCAGACCGCCCTCATGAGAAGAGTCGCGGCGACCAGCACCGCGGAGCCGCCGAGCATCGAGACGGCGTACGACCGTACGTAGCCGTTCTGGAGCTTGCGGAGGCGGCCGGAGAGGCCGCCGACCGAGGCGGCCGTGCCGTTGACGACGCCGTCGACCAGGGAGTGGTCGAGGTAGACCAGCGAGCGGGTGAGGTGCTCGCCGCCGCGGACGAGGACGACGTGGTTGAAGTCGTCCTGGAGCAGGTCGCGGCGGGCCGCCCGGGTCAGCAGCGAGCCGCGCGGCGCGACGGCGGGGACGGACCTGCGGCCGTACAGCATCCAGGCGATGCCGACGCCGATGACCAGCGCCACCATCGTGCCGCCGGTGACGGTGCCCGCGCTGATCGGCGAGTCGCCCTCGGCGTGCCCGGTGACCGGCTCCAGCCACTTCACGAAGGAGGAGTTGATGCTGAACAGGCCACCGGCCAGGACCGAGCCGAAGGCCAGGATGATCATCGGGATGGTCATCGACTTGGGCGACTCGTGCGGGTGCGGCTCGTGGCCCTCGGCGTCCGGCACCCAGCGCTTCTCGCCGAAGAAGGTCATCAGCATCACGCGCGTCATGTAGAAGGCGGTGATCGCGGCGCCCAGCAGGGCGCAGCAGCCGAGAATCCAGCCCTCGGCGCCGCCCTTGGCGAAGGCCGCCTCGATGATCTTGTCCTTGGAGAAGAAGCCGGACAGGCCGGGGAAGCCGATGATCGCCAGGTAGCCGAGACCGAAGGTGACGAAGGTGACCGGCATGTACGTGCGCAGGCCGCCGTAACGGCGCATGTCGACCTCGTCGTTCATGCCGTGCATGACCGAACCGGCGCCCAGGAACAGCCCGGCCTTGAAGAAGCCGTGCGTGACCAGGTGCATGATCGCGAAGACGTAGCCGATCGGGCCGAGCCCGGCCGCCATGATCATGTAGCCGATCTGCGACATCGTCGATCCGGCGAGCGCCTTCTTGATGTCGTCCTTCGCGCAACCGACGATCGCACCGAACAGCAGCGTGACCGCGCCGACGGTGACGACGGCGGTCTGCGCGTCGGGCGCCGCGTTGAAGATCGCGCCGGAGCGGGTGATCAGGTAGACGCCCGCGGTCACCATGGTCGCGGCGTGGATCAGGGCCGAGACCGGGGTCGGGCCCTCCATCGCGTCGCCGAGCCAGGACTGGAGCGGCACCTGGGCCGACTTGCCGCACGCGGCCAGCAGCAGCATGAAGCCGATGCCGGTGATCGTGGCGTGCTGCGTGGTCGAGGCGTCGGCGGCCCGCGGCAGGATGTCCGCGAAGGCGAACGAGCCGAAGGTGGTGAACATCAGCATGATGGCCACCGACAGGCCGATGTCGCCGACCCGGTTGACCAGGAACGCCTTCTTCGCCGCGGTCGCCGCGCTCGGCTTGTGCTGCCAGAAGCCGATCAGCAGGTACGAGGCGAGGCCGACGCCCTCCCAACCGGCGTACAGCAGGAAGTAGTTGTCGGCCAGCACCAGCAGCAGCATCGCCGCGAGGAACAGGTTGAGGTAGCCGAAGAAGCGGCGGCGGCGCTCGTCGTGCTCCATGTAGCCGATCGAGTAGATGTGGATCAGCGTGCCCACACCGGTGATCAGCAGCACGAACGTCATCGACAACTGGTCGAGCTGGAAGCCGACATCGGCGCGGAAACCGCCGACCGGCACCCAGGTGAACAGGTGCGAGTGCAGGCCACGCGCGTCGGCGTCCTTGCCCAGCATGTTGGCGAACAGCACCACGCCGAGCGCGAACGACGCCAGGGCGAGCAGCGTGCCGAGCAGGTGGCCGAAGCGGTCGAGCCGCCGGCCTCCGGTCAGCAGGATGCCCGCGCCCAGCAGCGGCGCCGCGACGAGCAGTCCGATCAGGTTCTCCACTGTCGCAGCCCCTCTACAGCTTCATGAGATTGGCGTCGTCGACCGAAGCCGAGTGGCGGGAGCGGAAGATCGACACGATGATCGCCAGGCCGACCACGACTTCCGCGGCGGCGACCACCATCGTGAAGAACGCGATCACCTGGCCGTCGAGGTTGCCGTGCAGCCGCGAGAAGGTGACGAACGCCAGGTTGCAGGCGTTCAGCATCAGCTCGATGCACATGAAGACCACGATCGCGTTGCGCCGGATCAGTACGCCCGCCGCGCCGATGGTGAACAGCAGCGCCGACAGGTACAGGTAGTTGGCCGGATTCACTTGGCACCCTCCTCGGCCCGGTCGGAAGCCCGGTCGGCCTCTCGTGCGGCTTCCCGGTCGGCCTCGCGTACGGTCTCGCGCTCGGCCCGTTCGGCCTTGCGCTCCACCGCCGTACGCTCCGGCTCGCGCTCCAGGTACTCCTCGGTGCGCTGGTCCAGCTCGGCGAGCCGGTGCAGGGCGTCGGCGGACACGTCACGGATCTGGCCGCGGGCCCGCAGCGTGGCGCTGACCGACAGCTCCGAGATGGAACCGTCGGGCAGCAGCGCGGGGATGTCCACCGCGTTGTGCCGGGCGTAGGTGCCGGGCGCGGGCAGCGGGGTGACCTGTACGCCGCCGCGCACGCGCGCCTCGGACAGCTCGCGCTGGGTGCGCCGCTCCTCGGTGCGCTCGCGGTGCGTGAGCACCATCGCGCCGATGGCCGCGGTGATCAGCAGCGCGCCGGTGATCTCGAAGGACCACACGTACTTGGTGAAGATCAGCCGGGCCAGACCGGGCACGTTGCCCGCGGAGTTGGCCTGGCCGACACCGGCGAAGGTGTCGAGCGAGGCGTTGCCGATCCCGGCGATCAGCAGGATGCCGAAGCCGAGACCGCAGGCCGCGGCCATCCAGCGCTGGCCCTTGAGCGTCTCCTTCAGCGAGTCGGCGGCGGTGATGCCGACCAGCATGACGACGAAGAGGAAGAGCATCATGATCGCGCCGGTGTAGACGACGATCTGCACGACGCCCAGGAAGTACGCGCCCTGCGCCAGGTAGAAGATCGCGAGCACGATCATCGTCCCGGCCAGCGACAGCGCGCTGTGCACGGACTTCTTCATCAGGACGGTGCCGAGCGCGCCGAGCACGGCGACCGTGCCCAGAATCCAGAACTGGACGGCCTCACCGGTGGAGGTCTGCGACGCGGCGGCGGCGAGCTGGGAGGCGGCGAGCTGGGAGGTCGCGGCGATCATGCCTCGTCCCCCGTTCCCGCGGGCGTGCCGCCGCCGGGGGCGGGCGCGACCGCGGCGCCCTCGGCGTCGGTCCTGGTGAAGCCCGTCTCGGGCGCGTCGGGCGCGTCCGCCGCGGTGGCGCCGTCGGTCCGCACCGTCTCGTCCGGCTTCTCGCCCTTGGAGACCGCGACCTGCCGTACGGTGCCGGGCGCGGCCTCGGTGACCGCGCCGCGGTAGTAGTCGCCCTCGTCCATGCCGGGGAAGATCGAGTGCGGCGAGTCGACCATGCCCTCCTCGAGCCCGGACAGGAGCTGTTCCTTGGTGAAGATCAGCGACTCGCGGGTCCGGTCGGCCAGTTCGTACTCGTTGGTCATCGTCAGCGCGCGCGTCGGGCACGCCTCGATGCACAGGCCGCACAGGATGCAGCGGGCGTAGTTGATCTGGTAGACGCGGCCGTAGCGCTCACCGGGTGAGTAGCGCTCCTCCTCGGTGTTGTCCGCGCCCTCCACGTAGATGGCGTCCGCCGGGCAGGCCCACGCGCACAGCTCGCAGCCGACGCACTTCTCCAGGCCGTCCGGGTGCCGGTTGAGCTGGTGGCGGCCGTGGAAACGCGGGGCGGTGGGCTTCTTGTACTCGGGGTACTGCTCGGTCAGCCGCTTCTTGAACATGGCCTTGAAGGTCACGCCGAAGCCTGCGACCGGGCCGAGGAACTCAGGCATCGCCGTCCTCCTTCTTCTCCTGCTCGGGGGCATCCTGGACGTCCGGTTCCGCCGCGCCGGACACGCCGGACGCGCTGGCGGCACCCACGAGTTGGGGCTGTGCCGCCCGGCTGGGGCGCCGCGGCACCCGCTCCGCCTCCTGACCCGGCAGCGGCGGTACGGGATAGCCGCCCGCCATCGGGTCGAAGCGGTCCGGTGGCGCGAGCGCGCCGCCGCCGCGGACGGCGGCCTTCTTCTCCTCGCGGTCCCTGAAGACGTCCGCGATGAGCGAGATCAGCAGCAGCGCGATCACCACACCGCCGATGTACAGGACGATCTTCGTGAAGTCGTAGTCCTCGTTGCGCATCGCGCGGACCGCGGCGACCAGCATCAGCCAGACCATGGAGACCGGGATGAGGACCTTCCAGCCCAGCTTCATGAACTGGTCGTAGCGGACCCGGGGCAGGGTGCCGCGCAGCCAGATGAAGAAGAACAGCAGCAACTGGACCTTGACGATGAACCAGAGCATCGGCCACCAGCCGTGGTTCGCGCCGATCCAGACCGTGCTGATCGGCCAGGGGGCGCGCCAGCCGCCGAGGAAGAGCGTCGTCGCGACCGCGGAGACCGTCACCATGTTCACGTACTCGGCGAGCATGAACAGCGCGAACTTGATCGAGCTGTACTCGGTGTTGAAGCCGCCGACCAGGTCGCCCTCGGACTCCGGCATGTCGAACGGCGCGCGGTTGGTCTCGCCGACCATCGCGATGATGTAGATGATCAGCGAGACGGGCAGCAGGATCGCGTACCAGCGGTCGTGCTGCGCCTCGACGATCGTCGACGTCGACATGGAGCCGGAGTAGAGGAAGACCGCCGCGAAGGACAGGCCCATCGCGATCTCGTACGAGATCATCTGCGCGGACGCGCGCAGGCCGCCGAGCAGCGGGTACGTCGATCCGGACGACCAGCCCGCCAGGACGATGCCGTAGATGCCGACCGACGCGGTGGCCAGGATGAACAGCAGGCCGATCGGGAGGTCGGTGAGCTGGAGCGCGGTGCGCTGGCCGAAGATCGACACCTCGTTGTCGGCCGGGCCGAAGGGGATCACCGCGAACGCCATGAAGGCCGGGATGGCCGCCACGACGGGCGCGAGGATGAACACCACCTTGTCGGCCCGCTTGACGACGATGTCCTCCTTCAGCATCAGCTTGATGCCGTCGGCGAGGGACTGGAGCATGCCCCAGGGGCCGTGCCGGTTCGGGCCGATGCGCAACTGCATCCACGCGACGACCTTGCGCTCCCACACGATGGCGACGAGCACGGTCAGCATCGCGAAGGCGAAGCAGAAGACCGCCTTGAGGATGATCAGCCACCAGATGTCGTTGCCGAACCAGGAGAGATTCTCCGTGGTGGCGGCGAGCTGGGTCAGTGGCGCGCTCATCGGGTGCCCTCCTCTTGCGTGACCGCGGCGGCGCTGCCGACGGAGACGACCTGGCCCGTACGGGCACCGGTGTCGGAGGCGACGCCGTTCCCCGCGGAGTTCAGCGGCAGCCACACCACCCGGTCGGGCATCGCGGTGACGACCAGCGGCAGCGTGACCGCGCCCGCGGGCCCGGTCACCGTCAGCGGGTCGCCGTCGGTGACACCGGCCTCGGCGGCGGTGGCGGCCGACAGCCGGGCGACGGCCGCGTGCCGGGTGCCGGCCAGCGCGTCGTCCCCGTCCTGGAGGCGGCCCTGGTCGAGCAGCAGCCGGTGTCCGGCCAGCAGCGCCTGGCCCGCCTCGGGGCGGGGCAGCGATCCGGCGGACTCCAGCGGCGAGCTGCCCCAGGGGCCGTCCCACCCGGCGAGCCGGTCGAGTTCGGAGCGCGCGCCCCGCACGTCGGCCAGGCCGAGCCGGACGTCGAGCGCGTCGGCCAGCATCGTCAGGACGCGGGCGTCCGGGAGCTGGTGCCGGTTGGTGGCCTGGTCGGGCTTGATGGCCGCGTCGAACATCCGGGCCCTGCCCTCCCAGTTGAGGAAGGTGCCGGTCTTCTCGGCGACCGCGGCGACCGGGAGGACGACGTCGGCGCGGTCGGTGACCTCGCTGGGCCGCTGCTCCAGGCTGACCAGGAAGCCGACCGCGTCCAGCGCCTCGCGGGCGCGGGCCGGGTCCGGCAGGTCCGCGACCTCGACGCCGCCGACGACCAGGGCCGCCAGCTCGCCCGCGGCGGCGGCCTCGACGATCTGGCCGGTGTCGCGGCCGAAGCGGTGCGGCAGCTCCGGCAGACCCCACACCGAGGCGACCTCGGCGCGGGCCCGCGGGTCGGTGACCGGACGGCCGCCGGGCAGCAGTCCGGGCAGCGCGCCCGCCTCGACGGCGCCGCGCTCACCGGCCCTGCGCGGAATCCACGCCAGCGCGGCGCCGGTGGCCGTGGCCAGCCGGACCACGGCGGTCAGCCCGCCGGGCACGGCGGCCAGCCGCTCGCCGACCAGGATGACGGCGCCCGCGGCGCGCAGCGCCTCGGCCGCGGCCTGCCCGGTCTCGTCCAGGCCGACACCGCCCGCGAGCGCGTCCAGCCACTCGGGTTCCGTGCCGGGGGCGGCGGGCAGCAGGACGCCGCCCGCCTTCTCCAGGCCGCGGGTGGCGTGCGTGGCCAGGGCGTACGTCTGCTGCTTGCGCTTGCGGTGCGCCTTGCGGAGCCGCAGGAAGACCCCGGGGGCCTCCTCCTCGGCCTCGAGTCCCGCCAGCAGTACGGCCGGTGCCTTCTCCAGCGCCGTGTACGTGATGCCGGTGCCCGACAGGTCGAGGCCGCGCCCGGCGACCGTGGCGGCCAGGAAGTCGGCCTCCTCGGCGGAGTGCGCGCGGGCCCTGAAGTCCACGTCGTTGGTGCCGAGCACGACGCGGGCGAACTTGGCGTACGCGTACGCGTCCTCGACGGTGACGCGTCCGCCGGGCAGCACCGCGGCGCGGCCGTGCGCCGCGCTGAGCCCGGCCGCGGCGGCGGCCAGCGCCTCGGGCCAGGACGCGGGGACGAGTTCGCCCTCGGCGTTGCGGACCAGGGGGTGGCTCAGCCGGTCGGGGCGCTGCGCGTAGCGGAAGCCGAAGCGGCCCTTGTCGCAGATCCACTCCTCGTTGACCTGCGGGTCGTCGGCCGCCAGCCGCCGCATGACCTTGCCGCGGCGGTGGTCGGTACGGGTCGCGCAGCCGCCCGCGCAGTGCTCGCACACAGACGGCGACGACACGAGGTCGAACGGCCGGGAGCGGAAGCGGTACGCGGCCGAGGTGAGCGCGCCGACCGGGCAGATCTGGATGGTGTTGCCGGAGAAGTACGACTCGAAGGGGTCGCCGACCCCGGTGCCGATCTGCTGGAGCGCGCCGCGTTCCAGCATCTCGATCATCGGGTCGCCCGCCACCTGGTTGCTGAACCGGGTGCAGCGCGCGCACAGCACGCACCGCTCGCGGTCCAGCAGCACCTGGGTGGAGATCGGCACCGGCTTCTCGTACGTCCGCTTCTTGCCCTCGAAGCGCGAGTCGGTGTCGCCGACCTGCATCGCCTGGTTCTGCAAGGGGCATTCGCCGCCCTTGTCGCAGACCGGGCAGTCCAGCGGGTGGTTGATCAGCAGCAGCTCCATCACGCCGCGCTGCGCCTTCTCGGCGACCGGCGACGAGAGCTGCGTCTTGACGACCATCCCGTCGGTACAGGTGATCGTGCAGGACGCGACCGGCTTGCGCTGGCCCTCGACCTCGACGATGCACTGGCGGCAGGCCCCGGCCGGGTCGAGCAGCGGGTGGTCGCAGAACCGGGGGATCTCGATGCCGAGCAGTTCCGCGGCCCGGATGACCAGCGTCCCCTTGGGGACGGACACCGCGATGCCGTCGATCTGCACGGAGATGAGATCTTCCGGCGGCACCGCCGCCTGACCCCCTCCGGAGGGTGCGTTGGTAGTGACGGTCACGCGTGGGCCTCCGTACGGGACTTGTCGGCCCAGGCGGTGGAGCGGGCCGGGTCGAAGGGGCAGCCCTTGCGCTCGATGTGCTCCTCGTACTCCGCGCGGAAGTGCTTCAGAGAGGAGAAGATCGGGGCGGCGGCGCCGTCGCCGAGCGCGCAGAAGGACTTGCCGTTGATGTTGTCGGCGATGTCGTTGAGCTTGTCCAGGTCCTCGGGCCGGCCCTTGCCCGCCTCGATGTCACGCAGCAACTGGACGAGCCAGTACGTGCCTTCGCGGCACGGCGTGCACTTTCCGCAGGACTCGTGGGCGTAGAACTCGGTCCAGCGGGTGACGGCCCGCACCACGCAGGTCGTCTCGTCGAAGCACTGGAGCGCCTTGGTGCCGAGCATCGATCCGGCGGCGCCGACGCCCTCGTAGTCCAGCGCGACGTCCAGGTGCTCGTCGGTGAACATCGGGGTCGAGGAGCCGCCGGGCGTCCAGAACTTGAGCCGGTGTCCCGGCCGCATGCCGCCGCCGAGGTCGAGGAGCTGCCGCAGCGTGATGCCGAGCGGCGCCTCGTACTGCCCGGGTTTGGCGACGTGCCCGGAGAGCGAGTACAGCGTGAAGCCGGGGGACTTCTCGCTGCCCATCGCCTTGAACCAGTCCTTGCCGCGCTGCATGATCGCGGGAACCGAGGCGATCGACTCCACGTTGTTCACCACGGTGGGACAGGCGTACAGGCCCTCCACGGCGGGGAAGGGCGGGCGGAGCCTGGGCTGGCCGCGACGGCCCTCCAGGGAGTCCAGCAGCGCCGTCTCCTCACCGCAGATGTACGCGCCCGCGCCGGCGTGGACGGTCAACTCCAGGTCGAATCCGCTGCCTTGGATGTCACGGCCGAGGTAACCGGCCGCGTACGCCTCGCGCACCGCCTCGTGCAGCCTGCGCAGCACGGGGACCGTCTCGCCGCGCAGGTAGATGAAGGCGTGGCTGGAGCGGATCGCGTAACACGCGATGATCATGCCCTCGATGAGGGAGTGCGGGTTCGCGAAGAGCAGCGGGATGTCCTTGCAGGTGCCCGGCTCCGACTCGTCCGCGTTGACCACGAGGTAGTGCGGCTTGCCGTCGCCCTGCGGGATGAACTGCCACTTCATGCCGGTCGGGAAGCCCGCGCCGCCACGGCCGCGCAGTCCCGAGTCCTTCACGTACGCGATCACGTCGTCCGGCGCCATCGCGAGCGCCTTGTCCAGGCCCTGGTAGCCGTCGTGCCTGCGGTAGGTGGCCAGGGTCCAGGACTCCGGCTCGTCCCAGAAGGCCGACAGCACGGGGGCGAGCAGCTTCTCCGCCGAGTCCACGGTCATCACTCGCCCTCCTCCTGCCTGGCGTTGTCGGCCACCGGGTCCGCGGCGTTGGCCGGGTCGGACTCGGCGGTCTTGTTGGGCGCGTCGTGCGAGCTGGCGTGCTGGGCGGGCGACGGGGTGTCCCGCGGCCCGGCCGGTGTGTCACGCGGCGAGTCGGCGCGCTGGGTGACGACCCGCGAGGGGGTCTCGCCCTTGTGCAGCCGCAGACCGGTGAGGGACGCGGGGCCCGCGCCGCCGCTGGCCTCGACCGCGCCGGGGCGCTCGTCGGGGAAACCGGCCAGGATGCGGGCGGTCTCCTTGTACGTGCACAGGGGCGCGCCGCGGGTCGGCCGGACCTCGCGTCCGGCGATCAGGTCGTCCACGAGCTGCTTGGCCGACTCCGGCGTCTGGTTGTCGAAGAACTCCCAGTTGATCATCACGACGGGCGCGAAGTCGCAGGCCGCGTTGCACTCGATGTGCTCCAGCGTGACCTTGCCGTCCTCGGTCGTCTCGTCGTTGCCGACGCCGAGGTGCTGCTTCAGCTCGTCGAAGATCGCGTCGCCGCCCATGACCGCGCACAGCGTGTTGGTGCACACGCCGACCTGGTAGTCGCCGGACGGCTTGCGCCGGTACATCGTGTAGAAGGTCGCCACCGCGGTGACCTCGGCGGTGGTCAGGTCGAGCACCTCGGCGCAGAACCGGATGCCGGTCCTGGTGACGTACCCCTCCTCGGACTGCACGAGGTGCAGCAGCGGCAGCAGGGCGCTGCGCGATCCGGGGTAGCGGGCGATCACTTCCTTGGCGTCGGCCTCCAGCCGGGCGCGCACATCGGCCGGGAAGTCCGGGGCGGGCATCTGCGGGATGCCCAGGGACACTCCCCCGGTGGCACCCATGGCCACGTCTGTCATCGGTCGACGCCTCCCATCACGGGGTCGATGGACGCCACCGCGACGATGACGTCGGCGACCTGGCCGCCCTCGCACATCGCCGCCATGGACTGGAGATTGGTGAAGGACGGGTCGCGGAAGTGCACCCGGAACGGGCGGGTGCCGCCGTCGCTGACCGCGTGCACCCCCAGCTCGCCCTTGGCCGACTCGATCGCCGCGTAGGACTGTCCTGCCGGGACCCGGAAGCCCTCGGTCACCAGCTTGAAGTGGTGGATCAGGGCCTCCATCGAGGTGCCCATGATCTTCTTGATGTGGTCGAGCGAGTTGCCGAGGCCGTCGGGGCCGAGCGCGAGCTGCGCGGGCCAGGCGATCTTCTTGTCCTCGACCATCACCGGGCCCGGCGCGAGCCGGTCGAGCACCTGCTCGACGATCCGCAGGCTCTGGTGCATCTCCTCCAGGCGGACCCGGAAGCGGCCGTAGGAGTCGCAGGTGTCGGCGGTCGGCACCTCGAAGTCGTAGTTCTCGTAACCGCAGTACGGGTCGGACTTGCGCAGGTCGTGCGGGAGTCCGGCGGCGCGCAGGATCGGTCCCGTGGCGCCGAGCGCCATGCACCCGGCGAGGTCCAGGTAACCGACGTCCACCATGCGGCCCTTGAAGATCGGGTTGCCGGTGGCGAGCTTGTCGTACTCGGGCAGATTCTTGCGGAATGTCTTCACGAACTCGCGGACGAGGTCGATCGCGCCGGGCGGCAGGTCCTGCGCGAGGCCGCCGACGCGGACGTACGCGTGGTTCATCCGCAGGCCGGTGATCAGCTCGAAGATGTCGAGGATGTACTCGCGGTCGCGGAACCCGTAGATCATGATCGTGGTCGCGCCCAGCTCCATGCCGCCGGTGGCGATGCAGACCAGGTGGGACGCGATCCGGTTGAGCTCCATCATGAGCACGCGGATGTCGGTGGCGCGCTGCGGCACCTGCTCGGTGATGCCGAGCAGCTTCTCGACGGCCAGGCAGTACGCCGTCTCGTTGAACAGCGGCGTCAGGTAGTCCATGCGCGTCACGAAGGTGGACCCCTGGGTCCACGTCCGGAACTCCATGTTCTTCTCGATGCCGGTGTGCAGGTAGCCGATGCCCGACCTGGCCTCGGTGACCGTCTCGCCGTCGATCTCCAGCATCAGCCGGAGCACACCGTGGGTGGACGGGTGCTGCGGGCCCATGTTGACGATGATGCGCTCGTCGTCGGCCTTGCTGACGGTCTCGGCCAGCTCGTCCCAGTCACCGCCGGTGACGGTGAAGACCCGGCCTTCGGTGGTCTCCCGCTCGTCGGCCTGCTGCGGGGCGTGGTGAGTACTCATTAGCTGTACGACCTCCGCTGGTCGGGAGCCGGGATCTGGGCACCCTTGTACTCGACGGGGATGCCGCCGAGCGGGTAGTCCTTGCGCTGCGGGTGACCGGGCCAGTCGTCCGGCATCATGATCCGGGTGAGCGCCGGGTGGCCGTCGAAGACGATGCCGAAGAAGTCGTACGTCTCGCGCTCGTGCCAGTCGTTGGTCGGGTAGACCGAGACCAGCGACGGGATGTGCGGGTCGGCGTCGGGGGCGCTGACCTCCAGCCGGATCAGCCGCGCGTGGGTGATCGAGCGCAGGTGGTAGACGGCGTGCAGCTCGCGGCCCTCGTCGCCGAGGTAGTGCACGCCGCTGACGCCGAGGCACAGCTCGAAGCGGAGCGCCGGGTCGTCGCGGAGCGTCCTGGCGACGGTGACCAGGTGTTCGCGGGCGATGTGGAAGGTCAGCTCGCCGCGGTCCACGACGGTCTTCTCGATCGCCTCGGCCGGGGGCAGGCCCTGCTCCTCCAACGCGCCTTCCAGCTCGTCGGCGATCTCGTCGAAGACGCCGTCGGGTCCGCCGTAGGGCCTGTTGCTCGCGCCGGGCAGCCGGACGGTACGGACCAGGCCGCCGTAACCGCTGGTGTCGCCGCCGTTGTTGGCACCGAACATGCCCTTGCGGACGCCGATGACCTCACCGGCGTCGGCGCGCTGTCCCGGCAGGTTCTCCGGGGTCTCGGGAGTGTTGCTGGTCACCGCAGCAGGCCCTTCATCTCGATCGTCGGGAGCGCCTTGCGGGCCGCTTCCTCCGCCTCGCGGGCCGCCTCTTCGCGGTTCACGCCGAGCTTGGAGTGCTGGATCTTCTCGTGCAGCTTGAGGATCGCGTCCAGCAGCATCTCGGGGCGCGGCGGGCAGCCGGGCAGGTAGATGTCGACCGGCACGACGTGGTCGACGCCCTGCACGATCGCGTAGTTGTTGAACATCCCGCCGCTGGAGGCGCAGACACCCATCGAGATGACCCACTTGGGGTTCGGCATCTGGTCGTAGACCTGGCGCAGCACCGGGGCCATCTTCTGGCTCACCCGGCCGGCCACGATCATCAGGTCGGCCTGGCGCGGCGAGCCGCGGAAGACCTCCATGCCGAACCTGGCCATGTCGTAGCGCCCGGCGCCCGCGGTCATCATCTCGATGGCGCAGCAGGCCAGGCCGAAGGTGGCCGGGAAGACCGACGCCTTACGTACCCAGCCCGCGGCGGTCTCCACGGTCGTGAGCAGGAATCCGCTCGGCAGTTTCTCTTCGATACCCATGCGTTGGCTCCTGGTCCCCTTCTGTCCCCTGGTCCCCTGGTCCTCTCGGCGTTCCCTAGTCCCACTCCAGGCCGCCGCGCCGCCACACGTACGCGTAGGCGACGAAGACGGTGAGCACGAAGAGGAGCATCTCCACCAGGCCGAACATCCCCAGCCGGTCGAAGGTGACGGCCCAGGGATAGAGGAAGACGATCTCGATGTCGAAGACGATGAAGAGCATCGCCGTCAGGTAGTACTTGATCGGGAAGCGTCCCCCGCCGACCGGCTGCGGGGTGGGCTCGATGCCGCACTCATACGCTTCCAGTTTGGCCCTGTTGTACCGTTTTGGCCCGATGATCGAGGCCATGAAAACGGAGAAGATCGCGAAGCCGGCCGCAAGGCCTCCCAGCACGAGGATGGGCGCGTAGGCATTCACCGTCCCCCGCTCCTTCCTTTTCAGTCGCCAGTGACTGCGTGGGTGTCCCCCCGCCGAGGTGGGCGGAGGAGCCGGCCCTTGCCCATGGTCCGCGTCACCGAAACGACGAAGATCGCTTCTATGTGAGGCAGTTCACAAGCCTGAGCCGCCTGCATCCTATGCCTGCCGGTCTGTGATCTGCGACACGGGGTACGCCAAGACCTTTGTGATCTCCACCACCTGACGAACGATCATGAAGTCGGATGAGCGGTGATCATGGTGCGGAACGGCCGCAAAGGATCACTTCACGTCACAAGCGGAAGCGTTGTCGCTGGTCAGAGCGGTGCGCGCATTATCAAGGCGCGCTCGGCAGAGGCAAATTGGCGCTGGACGACTCCACGTGATAGCGCGCGGCGGTCGAGCGGCGACGGCCCCGGAGCCCGGCATTCACACGTGATTCACCCGCGTGAAAGCGCGCACGAGCGCATAGGTGACCGCTTATCCGAAACCGGGCGAAAGTGCTCGCGCACCAAGATCACAAACGGGGCATTTGAGCCGTGAGCACGTCAACTGTGTCGCATCCCACCTTTGTTGAACGGAACCAAGCATTCCTGATAGCCAGGACCGCATGTCCCCGAACCAGATACGGACCTCCGCGTCCGACCGGACCTCCGCGTCCGGCTCGCATCCGACCGAATCGCATACCGGCCGCCGACGGCACGCCGCCCCCGGCCGCCCCAACTGGGTACGCAGGGCAGGACTCGTCGGCGGCGTCGTCAGCGCGATCGCTCTCGGCGGCTCCGCCGCCCCGGCCCTGGCCGACAACACCGACTCCACCCCCGCGCACGGCACTCCGGCCCTCACGCCGTCCGATCTCGCGAACGCCGCCGAGGCGGCCGCCCAGGCGTCCACGCTGACCACCGAGGTGACCGCGGCGCAGGCCGCGCAGGCGATCGACCAGGCCGCCATCGCGATGCAGCTCCAGGCCGCCAAGGACGCCTCCGTGGCCGAGGCCGCCAAGGAGGCCGCCGCCACGAAGAAGAGCGCCGACGCCAAGGCCGCCGCGAAGGCGAAGGCCGAGGCCGAGGCGAAGGCCGCCGAGGCCGCCAAGGAGCGCGCCGCCACCCAGGCCGCCTCCCGCTCGGCCGAGCGCACCGCGCTGGCCACACCGACCGCGTCGGCCAACTCGTCCGATTCTTCTGATTCTTCTGGTTCGTCCGGTTCATCCGACTCCGGTACGACCACCTCGACGGCCAGCCCGTCCGCCACCACGGCGACCGGCAGCGTCGCGAAGCTGATCAGCTTCCTGAAGTCGCAGATCGGCAAGCCGTACGTGTACGGCGCCGCCGGTCCCGACTCGTACGACTGCTCCGGCCTCACCCAGGTCGCCTACGCCACCGTCGGCGTCGACCTGCCGCGCACCTCCCAGGAGCAGTCCAACGTCGGCACCCCCGTCTCGGTCAGCAATGTGCAGGCCGGCGACATCATCTTCTGGGGCGGCCAGGGCAGCGCCTACCACGTCGGCGTCTACATCGGCGACGGCCAGTACCTGGACGCGGCCAACCCCTCGACCCCCGTGGCCATTCACCAGATGGCCGACTACATGCCGGACTGGGCGGTTCGGGTCCTCTGACCCGTTTCCCCCTTTTCATACGCTTGGCACCATAAGACCGCCGTGACCCCCTCACCGGGACGTCACGGCGGTCCGCTGCCCGTTGTGCGCCGATGCGCGGGCGGGGAAGGGTCGGGGGTATGACCGACGCAGACACCCGCACGCCGGACGGTCGGACGTACCGGCGGGCGGGTCAGGACGCGGAGAGCGTCACGCGCTCGGCGTGATCTTGGTCAGGCCGTTGATCACGCGGTCCATCGCGTCACCGCCGGTCGGGTCGGTGAGGTTGGCGAGCAGCTTGAGGCAGAAGCGCATCAGCATCGGGTGGGTGAGACCGCGCTGCGTGGCGATCTGGAGCACCTTCGGGTTGCCGATGAGCTTCACGAAGGCGCGGCCCAGCGTGTAGTAACCGCCGTAGGTGTCCTGGAGGATGCGCGGGTAGTTCTGCAGGGCCAGCTCGCGCTGGGCGGAGGTGGCGCGGGCGTGCGCCTGGGTGATGACGTCGGCGGCGATCTGGCCGGACTCCATCGCGTAGGCGATGCCCTCGCCGTTGAACGGGTTGACCAGGCCGCCCGCGTCGCCCACCAGGACCAGGCCCTTGGTGTAGTGCGGCTTGCGGTTGAAGGCCATCGGGAGCGCGGCGCCGCGGATCGGCTGCGTCATGTTGTCCGGGGTGTAGCCCCACTCCTCCGGCATCGAGGCGCACCACGCCTTGAGCACCTCGCGCCAGTCCAGCTCGCGGTACGCGGAGGAGGAGTTGAGGATGCCGAGACCGACGTTCGACGTGCCGTCACCGAGGCCGAACACCCAGCCGTAACCGGGCAGTTGCCGGTCCTGCGGACCGCGCCGGTCCCACAGTTCGAGCCACGACTCCAGGTAGTCGTCCTCGTGCCGCGGCGAGGTGAAGTACGTGCGGACCGCGACGCCCATCGGCCGGTCCTCGCGGCGGTGCAGGCCCATCGCCAGGGACAGCCGGGTGGAGTTGCCGTCGGCGGCGACCACCAGCGGCGCGTGGAAGGTCACCGGCCGCTTCTCCTCGCCGAGTTTGGCCTCGACGCCGGTGATCCGCCCGGTGCGCGCGTCGGTGATCGGGGCGCCGACGTTGCACCGCTCGTACAGCGTCGCGCCCGCCTTCACCGCCTGCTGGGCGAGGATGTCGTCGAAGTCGTCGCGCTTGCGGACCAGTCCGTAGTTCGGGTACGCGGCCAGCTCGGGCCAGTCCATCTGGAGACGCACGCCGCCGCTGATGATGCGCAGGCCCTTGTTGCGCAGCCAGCCCGCCTCCTGCGAGATGTCGATTCCCATCGACACGAGCTGCTTGGTGGCGCGCGGTGTCAGGCCGTCGCCGCACACCTTCTCGCGCGGGAACGCGGTCTTCTCCAGCAGCAGGACGTTCAGTCCCGACTTGGCCAGGTAGTACGCGGTCGTCGAACCGGCGGGCCCGGCGCCGACGACGATCACATCGGCGCTGCGCTCGGACAGGGCGGTGTCGGTCACGGTGGGCTCTCCCGTTTCGGCGAGTGTCGGTGTCGGCGACGGTCGTTATCGGCCGGGCGCTGCTCGGCCGAGAGCTGCCCGGCCGGTACCGAGTCTATGAGGCCCGGCGACGGGACACAGCGGGGCCCGCCTGAACCGCGGTTCGCGGCAGCGCGGCGCGTTGACGCGAGCGCGCGGTCCTACGCGGAGGGAGCCGTCGACGGAGCCGTCGCCCGGTGCAGGGCGACGATGCCCCCGGTGAGATTGCGCCAGGCCACCGCGTTCCAACCGGCCTCCTGGAGCCGGGTGGCGAGCCCCTTCTGGTCGGGCCAGGCGCGGATGGACTCGGCGAGGTAGACGTACGCGTCGGGATTGCTGCTGACGGCCGTCGCGACCGGCGGCAGCGCCCGCATCAGGTACTCGGTGTAGACGGTCCTGAACGGCCGGTACGTGGGGTGGCTGAACTCACAGATGACCAGCCGTCCCCCGGGCTTGGCCACCCGCCGCATCTCGCGCAGCGCGGCGGCGGTGTCGTGGACGTTGCGCAGCGCGAAGGAGATGGTGACCGCGTCGAAGACGCCGTCCGCGAACGGCAGCCGGGTCGCGTCCCCCGCCGTCAGCGCCAGCTCCGGGTGCCGCTTCTTGCCCTCGCGCAGCATCCCGATCGAGAAGTCGCACGGCACGACGTCCGCTCCCGCGGCGGCGAAGCGCAGCGAGGACGTGCCCGTCCCCGCCCCCAGGTCCAGCACCCGCTCGCCCGGTCCCACCTCCAGGGCCTGCGCGACGGCCTTCCGCCACAGCCGCGTCTGGCCGAGCGACAGCACGTCGTTCGTCACGTCGTACTTGGCCGCCACGTCATCGAACATGGCGGCGACTTCGTGCGGTTGCTTGTCCAGCGATGCTCGCGTCACGCCCCCACCCTATTCGCATCGCGCGCCGCCAAGGCCGCTGCCCCGTCGGGGGACCTACGCGCGGCGGTGGACGAGGCGGCCCGCCAGGACGGTGGCGACGCAGGAGCCGTCGGTGGCGAGGACGGCGAGGTCGGCCCGGCCGCCGGGGGCGAGGCCGGGCGAGGTGGTGCCGGGCCAGAGCCGGAGCAGGCCGGTGCGGTCGACGGCGGAGCGGACGGCGGCGTCGGTGAGGTCGTCCACCACCCCGGTCACGCCCCGGGAGAGGAGCTCGTGGATGCCGCGCCGCACCGACTCGGCACGGTCGTGCGGCCGGTCGGGGTCCTGCGGGTCCTCGTGGTAGGTCTCTTCGAGGAAGACGCGCACGCCGTCGGCGACGAGTCCGGGGCCGATGGTGCCGCGCCAGCGCCGTACCCGGGCGTCCGGGTGCGCGGCGGCGACCTCGTCCATCGGCCCGACGGCGACGACCCGGCCGCCGTCGACGAGGACGGCGCCGTCCGGGACGGCCTCGCCGCCCGCGGTGAGCCGGAGCAGCGGGGCGACGTGAAGGGTCAGCATGGGTCCATGATCCAGCACGCCGGGCCTCCGGGGGCAGTCCGCCCCCGGTCGCCTCAGCGCGAGGCGTCCAGCAGCTTCAGCTCCGGGTGCGCCGTACCGCCCTCGATCGCCGTGGACGACAGGTGCGAGACGACGTGGTCGTTGACCGGGTCGTTCGCCGGGTCGTCGTGGATGACCAGGTGCTCGTACGTGGTGGCGCGCTGCGCCGGGACGCGGCCCGCGGACCGGATGAGGTGGATCAGCTCCATCCGGTTGGAGCGGTGCTTGGCGCCGGCCGACGACACCACGTTCTCCTCCAGCATCACCGAGCCGAGGTCGTCGGCGCCGTAGTGCAGCGAGAGCTGGCCGACCTCCTTGCCGGTGGTGAGCCAGGACCCCTGGATGTGCGCCACGTTGTCGAGGAAGAGCCGCGCGATGGCGATCATCCGCAGGTACTCGAAGAGGGTCGCCTGCGTCTGCCCCTTCAGGTGGTTGTTCTCCGGCTGATAGGTGTACGGGATGAAGGCCCGGAAGCCGCCGGTACGGTCCTGCACGTCGCGGATCATCCGCAGGTGCTCGATCCGCTCGGCGTTGGTCTCACCGGTGCCCATCAGCATGGTGGAGGTGGACTCGACGCCCAGGTTGTGGGCGGTCTCCATGATCTCCAGCCAGCGCTCGCCGGACTCCTTCAGCGGCGCGATGGCCTTGCGCGGCCGGGCGGGCAGCAGCTCGGCCCCGGCGCCCGCGAAGGAGTCCAGGCCCGCCGCGTGGATCCGGCGGATCGCCTCCTCGGCGCTGACCCCGGAGATCCTCGCCATGTGCTCGACCTCGGACGCGCCGAGGGAGTGGATGACGAGCTGCGGGTACGCGGCCTTGATCGCGGAGAAGTGCTCCTCGTAGTACTCGACCCCGTAGTCCGGGTGGTGGCCGCCCTGGAACATGATCTGGGTGCCGCCCAGCTCCACGGTCTCCGCGCAGCGCCGCAGGATGTCGTCGAGCCCGCGCGACCAGCCCTTGTCGGTGTCCTTGGGGGCCGCGTAGAAGGCGCAGAACTTGCACGCCGTCACGCAGACGTTCGTGTAGTTGATGTTCCGCTCGATGATGTACGTCGCGATGTGCTCGGTGCCCGCGTACCGGCGGCGGCGTACGGCGTCGGCGGCCGAGCCCAGCGCGTGCAGGGGCGCCGAGCGGTAGAGGTCCAGCGCCTCCTCCGGCGTGATCCGGCCACCGGCGGCGGCACGGTCGAGGACGGCTGCGGTATCGCTCACCGGGAGGTCCTTTCGGAGGAGTGCGGACGTGGAGTGCGGACGGACCAGCCCAGCGTACGCCAGCGTCCCGGACGACCCACGGCCCCCACGGACGGGTGTGCCGGACGTACGGGGGTGCCGGACACGCGGGGCTGCCGAACGTACGGGTGCGCCGGACACGCGGGTGGGCCGGACGCGCGTGTGCGCCGCGGCGGATCATGTCGCCGCGGCGCACACGCCGGGTCTCGCGGGTCGTGCCGGACGGTCGGGGGGACCGTCAGCCGTTCAGACCCTTGGCGAGCTGCTCGTCCGCCTGCTGGAACGCGTCGGCCGCGCTCTCCAGGAACTTGCCCATGCCGTCCAGACCCTCGATGGTCTTGGTGGCACCGGTGTTGAACTCGCTGTAGGACTGGTCGAACTGCTTCGAGGAACGGTCCGTGACGTAGCCGCCGTTGACGAGATCCTGAACGAACTTGTGCAGCGTGTTCAGCTTCTCGGTGATCTCGTGCTGACCGGTGCGCAGCTTGGTGGCCGCATCCCGCATGTCCTGGTACGTAACGTTGACATTAGCCATAGCGGCTTACCTCTCGTCGAACGTGCCGCAGGGCCGACCCCCGTGGCTCCTGATCGCAGATTTGTCTGATGGTCTGCTGATGCCTCAACTTACAGGGGAGGACGTGAGGGGTGCAGCCCCTGGTTCCCGGTACCGAAACGTCGACGTGACGGCGTCGAAGATGTCGAAGAACGAGTCCGCCAGGTCGAGTACGGCGCTGCTGCCCGCCACGAGCGCGACCTTGTCGGAGTGCCCCGGCAGCGGGATGAACGTCTGCATCAGCACGGTCCGCACCGTCCGCGAGTCGCCCGGCACGGTGACGTCCTCGATGCCGTACGTCCGCGCCGCCAGGCCCGTCTCCGGGATGTCGACGGTGGTCACCTTGCGCCACGGGTCGCCGTCCTTGGCCGCCTCCCGCGCACGCAGCCCGGCCACGATCGACGCCGGGTCCGCAGCCAGCAGTTCACCCTCCGGCGTCCGCGCGCCGATCAGCGAGACCGTCACCGACGCGGTGAGCGGCAGCGCGCCGAAGTTCTGCGCCATGCAGCCGACGTACACCGCGCCGCTCTCGTACGCGTCCCGCGCCGCCTTGCGCAGGAACCGCGCCAGCACGTCGCGGTGTTCGGCCAGCGCCGGATTCTCCTTGACGCGCTGCGCGATGGTGCGGCGCACGCTCTCGTCGCGGGTCGCCGGGTGCAGGTCGAACTCCCACCACGTCATGGGCACCGTGAGGGAGAAGCCCTCCCGGTCGACGGGCATCACCCGTACGGGCCGCGGCTGTCCGCTGTCGTCGGCGTCCGCGCCGGGGGTCGTCACTTGCCGTCTCCCTTGGCGGACTTGGCGAGTTGGTCCGCGAGGTCCTTGTCCGCCTTCTTGATCTCGCGCACCGCGGTGTCGGCCATCTTCGACAGCCCCTCCAACTGGCTGTCGATCTCCTTGCGGCCGTCCTTCCAATTGTGCTCGAAGCTGTCGAGTGCCCCCGACACCTTGTCCGAGCCCAGCTTGGCCTCGTACGAGTTGAAGAGTTTCCGCGTCCCGTTCATGGTCGTCCGCACGGAGTCCAACGTCCGCGCGAAGTCCTCAAGTCCGGTCAGATCGACCGCGAGCCGATCCGGAGCCCCACCCATCCGATCCCCCTCCCCACGTCAGGTCGTCCGCTCCAACAATCCCACTGTTCCGCCGCCGGGCGGCGCGGCCGTGACCCGCAGCAGGTCGTCCTCGGGGTCGAGGACGAAGCCCGCCGACGTCAGCACGGCCGCGAGCGCCGGGCTCATGGCCTGCTCGATCTCTCCGAAGCGCTGCATCGTGCCCGCGGCCTCGTCCCGCGCCGCGACCGCCCGGTCCGCGGCCACGGCGAGGCTGGGGTGCGGGCGCCAGGACACGACGACGCCGGGGTCGTCGTCGTCCAGCGCGTCGATCTCCACCTGCGCCCCCCGCGCCACCAGCCGGTGCCCCCCGGCCGCGACCGGCAGCCCGGCCAGCTCCAACTCGTCCCGCACCTGCGCGGCGAGCCGCCGCATGGCCGCCATCGTCTGGTCACTGGGACCCCGCACGCCCACCCGCGAGTCAGTCGGCATGGCGGGGCCAGGCCGGGGAGTCGCGGGGCGGGGCGGGGCGGACGTGCCAGTGGGTGCGGTCCGCTTCCGGTTCCCAGTACGGCACATCGCCCTCGTAGTACAGGCCGTAGGCCCAGTGCTCGGGGTCCTCGTGGCCGAGGAGGTCGGGGCCTGTCGCCAGGTCCTGCCCGCCCCACGCCTGGTTGACGCGGGCCACCGCCTCGGCGCGCGACAGGCCGAACAGGCCGACCAGCTCGTCGGTGATGTCCCGCAGGGACTCCAGCGCCTCGGGAGACGTCGGCATGATGAACTCGTCCTCGGACACAGCGCCTCCCTCAGCGCACCAGTGAACGGGTGAACAGGTCAGCCGCCTTCGAGCCGAAGACAGCGATCTGATGCCCGTCGAAGACCCCCGCCGCGCCCTTCCGGAACGCCTTGAGGTTCAACAGCATGGGCCCTTCGACCAGTTCGTAATTGTGCATGGCCCCGCCCATACGGTTGTGCCGGATGAAGTTGGCCAGCTCGTCGCTCGTACCGTTGAAGACCTTACTTCTCAGGGCCTCCAGCTCACTCTTGGGCACCTTGAAGTGCACCACTTCGGGGACGTCGCCGGAGCGCCCGGCCAGGATGCGCGACCACTTCTGCGCCTGTTCGAGGTCGTTGGTGACATAGAAGCCGCCCTTGCCGAAGTCCATCGCACGGGTGCTGAACGTGGTGTCCACGCCGTTGGCGAGGATGCCTCGCAGACCGCCGCCGGTGGTGCCGTGGTAGAGGTCGACCAGGCACTTGCCCTTGAGGCCGCGGGGGTCGGACCAGTTCAGCGGATTGAGGACGTAGGCGTAGGGGTCGGTGCCCGCGTCCAGGCCCAGCGGGTCCGGGCTGAGATAGCGGGCCGTCTCGGGGTCGTAGTAGCGCTCGTAGTTGTAGTGGAGCCCGCTCTCCGCGTCGTAGTACTGCCCGGGGAAGCGCAGCGGGCAGTCCGCGGCGTCGTCACGGCCGCCGTCCCCGCCGCCCCACAGGGCCGGACCCGGCCGCCGCCACACCACGACACCGTAGAGATCGACCATCTCGGTCGGCGTGCCGATGAGGTCGGTGACGATGGCGTGGAAGCGCTCGTCGACCTCCCCCGGCGACAGCTCCGCGCTCCCGGCCGGCCGCTCGGAGTCCGTCGTCCGGACCGTCTGGGCGATCGGGACGTCGTCGTCACCGTAGTCCCAGGTCACGGTGGTCCCGTCGGAAGTCCGCTCCGCCAGGCGGGTGCCGTCCCAGGTGAAGTCGGTGTGCCGGTCGGCGTCCCCGGCGTCCGACACGCGCGTCTTCGCGATCCGGCGGCCGAGCGGGTCGTAGCGGTACCGCCAGGTCTCGCCGTCCGGCGTACGCAGTTCCGTGAGCCGGTCCGCCGCGTCCCATGAGTAGTGCCAGGTCCGCCGGCCGCCGGACAGCAGCCTGCGCACGCGCTGGACGATCCGGCCCTGCGCGTCGTGGACGAAGGTGCTCCGCCCCACCGACCGGACCCGGGGCCCGGCGTCGTACGTGTGCGCCGCCTCGTCGTCCCGGCTCGCGCCGACCCTGGACGAGCCGAGAGCGCCGCGGGCGTCGTACGCGTACGACTCGCTCCAGTCGGCCCCCGTCACGGCGGTCACCCGTCGACGGCTGTCGAGCCCGAACCGGACCGCGGCGCCGTCGAAGTCCGTCACGCCTTCCAGATAACCGTCGATCGTGTGCTCGTACGTCCGGGTCGTCGGCCGGCCGTCGGCGCCGCGGGTGACGCTCAGCGCGGTGGCCCGCGCCTCGTCCCGCCAGTCCCAGGTCAGGGTCAGGTCCGCGCCGATCCGGCGGACCGACTCGCGACCGGCGGTGTCGTAGCCGATGTCCACGGTCTGACCGCCGACCTCCCGGCGCGTCGGCCGGTTCCCCGCGCCGTAGGTCCAGGTGCTGACCGCCCCCGCGGGCGTACGGCGCCGCGTGCGTCGGCCCAGCGCGTCGAACCACGATCTGAGCTCGCGCCCGTTGACCCGTTCGGCCAGGACCCGTCCAGCCGGGTCGAGTTCGAAGGACACGTCCGCGGCGGCCCCGACGGCCCGGGTCATGCGGCCGAGCACGTCGTACTGGAACTCGGTACGTTCGGCGTCCGCCGTCTGCTCCACGACATTGCCCAGGACATCGCGCCGGAAGGCGATGGACTGTCCCGCCCCGTTGACCCGCTCCGTCAACTGCCCCGCTTCGTCGTAGCGGTAGGTGAGTGACCGCCCGGCGAAGTCCGTCTCGGCCGTCAGCCGTCCGGCCGCGTCGTAGGTGTAACTCCACCGGTCGCCACCCGGATCGACGACGGAGGTGAGCCGCAGTTCGGAGTCGTACGTGAACTCGTAGCGGGAGCCGTCGGGTTCGGTACGTGCCGTGCACAGGTCGAAGTGCGTGTTCTCGTACCGGGTGACGCCACCGGTCGCCGACCGGTGCTCCGCCAGGCTGCCCTCGACGTCGTACGTCCACTCGTCCACGGCGCCGTCCGGTGTCACCCGCCGGGCCAGCCCTCCCTCCGGCGTCCACGCCAACCGCGTGACCGCGCCCGTCGCGTCGCGTCTGAAGGTCACCCGCCCGAACGCGTCCCGTTCGACCTCGGTCACCGCGCCGGTCCCGTCCGTCACGGTCAGCGGAAGTCCCGCCGCGTCGTTGACGACGGTCTGCTGCACCGTGCCCAGCCCGTCGATCACGGCTTCGAGCGCCCCGCGCGCGTCGTAGCGGAACCGCGTCGTCACACCCAGCGGGTCGGTGGCGGACACCTGGTTCCCGAACTCGTCGTACGTGAAGCGCGCCGTCGACCCGTCGGCGTGGGTGACCAGGACCGGCCGTCCGAACGCGCCGTATTCGACCTGCGTGGTGGCCCCGTCGGGGCGTGCGGTGAGGGTGACGTTCCCGGCCTCGTCGTAGCGGAACCGGGTGGTCCGGCCGAGTTCGTCGGTGCGGCTCAGCAGGCGTTCCCCGACACCCGGCGCCGGGTCCCAGTCGAAGGAGGAGGTGTGTCCGAGCGGATCGGTGATGCCGGTCAGCTGGAACGCCTCGTTGAAACGGTATTCCGTCGCCTCGCCCAGCGAGTTGGTGGCGACCGTCCGGCCCTCCTGCGGCGCGTACGCGTAGGAGTAGTCGAGGATCCCCTCCGAGCCGTGGGCGCGGACGCAGCGCCCGCCGGCGTCGTACTCGTAGGTGTACGTGGTCTCCCGGCCGTCCCGCCAGCCGGTGACACGGCGCTGGTCGTCGTAATACAGCGAGAACTCGCCGCCGTTGGCGTCCACCGTCCGGTTCAGATTGCCGCGGTCGTCGTACCCGTACGTGACCAGGCTCGGCTCGCGCGTGTCGCTCAGCAGCCGCATCGCCGTGATCCGGCCGTCCCGTGTCTCCACGCCGATCCGGTAGCCGCCGGAGCTTTCCACGGTGAGCGGGACACCGCCCGGTGTGTAGGTGACGTCGACGGTGTTCCCGTTGCGGTCCACGGTGCGGCGCAGCAGCAGTTCCGCGGCTCCCTTGCGCGGGAAGAAGTGGTGCGTGGTCCCCGACTCCGGCAGGTGGACGGTCATCCCGTCGGCCGGGTCCCCGTTCCACCGCAGCGGCCAGAGCGGCCCCACCACCGGAAGAACGTCGGTGTCGGGCTGCGGGACCGGGTAATGGGTGACGGTCCCGTCCTCCTTGATGAACCGCACCCCCTCGTCGTCGAGGATCAGCCGCATGTCGAGCACCGACGACCAGGACGGGCCGAGCCAGCGACCGCCCCGGAAGGTCGACCGGTGGTGCCGTTCCACCACGACCGGCAGAATCCCCGGCAGCTTGAAGTCCGTTGCCGACATGACCACTTGCCCGGTGGCCACGTCCACGGGGTCGCCGCACGTGATGAGCTTCTGGAACTCGCGGCCCATCTCCCGCAGACCGGTCACGCCCTTGCGGACGCTGTTCGCGATGTTCTCCAGCGCCCGACCCGACTTCAGCAGCGCCGGGAGTTCGCGGGCCATCTTCAACAGGCCGCCGGCGGTGGTGAGGCCCTTGAACATCGGGATGCAGTCCAGCGCCGCGAACAGCACATCCCACAAACTGGCCTGGCCCTTGAGGTACTTCATGACGGTGTCGGCCAGGACCAGGACGGCGGCGGCCAGGACCAGCCACGCCAGCGGGCCGCCGATGATCAGCACGACGATGCCCAGCACCGCGACGATCACCTTGCAGACCGCGATGATGTCGTCCCAGTGGTCCGCGACCCAGTCGACCGCCTTCTCCCACCAGTGCTTGTTCCTGATCCCCGCATCCGACGCCTCATGCAGCGCGTGCTGCGCCGTCGACGCCGCGTCGTCCCTGAGCTGGGCCGCGTCGGCGGCCAGTTGCTTGGCCGCGTCCAGCTTGGCCTGCGCGCTGTGGACGGCGGTGGAGGCGGTGGTGTGGGCGCTGTTAGCGTCCGTGGCATTACGGGCCGCCGCCCGCACCTCCTCCGCCGACGGCGGCGGCACGTCCGGCTTCGGGTCCTCCTGGTAGGACTTCGACTTGTCCTGCGCCCGCTTCACCCACGCATCAGCGTTCGTCAACTGGCTTTGCGCGGTGTCCAGCTCCTGCCGGGCGGTGCGCCCCTGCGCCAGCGCCCGGTCCGCGTCACCCTGCGCCGTCTCCAGCTTCGGCCAGTAATCATCCAGAGCCCCCGACGCCAGACGATAGGACCGCTCCAGCTTGTCCAGCTCACCCGGCAGATCCCCGAACTGCCGCCGGTACGCGTCCCCCGACAGCCCCGCCCACTCCTGCACCACGGAGTCACCGCTCAGACCCCGCACCGACCGCAGCGCCGAGGCGACATCATCGGCGAAATCCCCCAGCTTCCGCGCGAGTTCCTTCACCTCGAACGGATCACCCGGCACCGGATCCCGGTCCAGATCCAGCACATCCCAATCCGTCGGACGAGCCATCGCCAGACACCCCCGCCCCCGTACGACAACCTC
Organism: Streptomyces sp. NPDC003300; assembly: GCF_040610915.1. Classification (NCBI taxonomy): domain Bacteria; kingdom Bacillati; phylum Actinomycetota; class Actinomycetes; order Kitasatosporales; family Streptomycetaceae; genus Streptomyces; species Streptomyces sp. NPDC003300. Next base: position 149,611 of record NZ_JBEXNE010000011.1, read on the forward strand.
GACTCAACGCATCATGCCCACTGGGACGGTGCGCGCAAGGGGGCCGGTTCCCGGGGGCCCGGGGAGCGGGGTCAGATGAGGTCGACCTTGGCGCTGGGCGGGAAGCCGACGCGGCGGGCGAATTCGGCGATGCCGGTGAGCTGGTCGCGGCCGAGGGAGAAGTCGAGGGTGGTGAAGTAGCGGCGGAGCAGGTCCTGGTCGAAGGACTCCCAGCGGGCGGCCTGTTCCGCGACCTTCTCGACCTCTTCGAGGGAGAGGTCGCGGGAGGCGAGGAAGGCGCGGTGGACGTCGCGGACGGTGTCGGGGCGGGCGGTGAAGTAGTCGCGGCGGGCGGCCCAGATGGCGAAGACGAAGGGCAGTCCCGTCCAGTCCTTCCACATCTGGCCGAGGTCGTGGACCTCAAGGCCGAGGCGGGGCGCGTCGTGGAGGGAGGCGCGCAGGGCGGCGTCGCCGATGAGGACGGCGGCCTGGGCCTCCTGCATCATCAGCGAGAGGTCGGGCGGGCAGCGGTAGTAGTCGGGCGTGACGCCGTACCGCTCGGTGAGCAGGAGTTCGGCGAGGCGGACCGAGGTGCGGCTGGTGGAGCCGAGGGCGACGCGCTGGCCGTCGAGGCGGTCGAGCGGGAGCTGGCTGACGATCACGCAGGACATGACGGGGCCGTCGCAGCCGACCGCGATGTCCGGGAGGGCGACGAGCTGGTCGGCGTGCTTCAGGTACTCCATGAGGGTGACCGGGCCGATGTCGAGGTCGCCCTCGACGAGCTGGGCGCTCAGCTTCTCCGGGGTGTCCTTGGTCAGCTCCAGGTCGAGCAGCGCGCCCGTTCTGGCCAGGCCCCAGTAGAGGGGGACGCAGTTGAGGAACTGGATGTGGCCGACCCGGGGGCGGGTCCGGCCGCTTTCGGCGTCACGCTCAGAAGTGTCCACCTGTCGGACGCTACTCCTGGGTCGGGGCCGTACCGCGCCGGGGGGCTTCGGGGTGTCCTCGCGGTGACGGTCGCGGGACGCCCGCGCCGACCGCCCCGAAGCGGTCGGCGAACCGTCCCGCGCCGACCGCCCCGAGACGGTCGGCGAACCGCCGTGGGACCGCCGTACGGGCCGCCCTCGGCCCTCCCCCGGCACCCCCTCCGCGACCCCTTCCACGGGCTCGAAAAGACCGATCTTGAGACCCTTCCCCGGCCTCGACCCTGCGTGCTACGCTCATCGCAAGTTGCAGTTTGGTTTCCCTTGCAGTACAGAGCCTGCGGAGCATGTAACCCGCAGGCTTTTGTAGTTTTCAGACTTCGCAGTTGCAGGTTCTGGAGCAGGGCAACCCTTTGGGCCCAAGGAGGGCTTTATGGCTACCGGAACCGTGAAGTGGTTCAACGCTGAAAAGGGCTTCGGCTTCATCGCCCAGGACGGCGGCGGCCCGGATGTCTTCGTTCACTACTCCGCGATCAACGCCTCCGGCTTCCGCTCCCTCGAGGAGAACCAGCCGGTGACTTTCGACGTCACGCAGGGCCCGAAGGGTCCTCAGGCGGAGAACGTCACCCCCAGCTAGTCCTTGGACTAGCTCAAGGGTAGAGATCACATCGCCCGAACCTGCAGTACCAAGGGGCCCCGCACTTCCGTGCGGGGCCCCTGCCTTTTACGGGTCAGCGAGGCCGCTTCCGGTACAGCTCCTCGATCTCCTCCGCGAAGTCCCGCGCCACCTTTGAACGCTTCAACTTCATCGACGGCGTGAGATGTCCGCCCTCTTCGGTGAATTCCACCGGAAGCACCCGGAATTTCCGGATCGACTCGGCTTGTGACACCGAGGAGTTCGCGTCGTCCACCGCCTTCTGGAGTTCCGCCAGCAGCTCCGGATCGTCGACGAGCTGGGCGGGCCGCAGCCCCTCCTTGTGGTGCATCCGCTGCCAGTGCCCGAGGCCGTCCGCCTCCAGGGTCAGCAGCGCCGCCACGAAGGACCGGTTGTCGCCGACGACCATGCACTGGCCGACCAGCGGATGCGCCCGCAGCCGGTCCTCCAGCGGCGCCGGGGCGACGTTCTTGCCGCCCGCCGTGATGAGGATCTCCTTCTTCCGGCCGGTGATCGTCAGATAACCGGCCTCGTCCAGCGCCCCGATGTCCCCGGTCGGGAACCAGCCGCCCCCGGAGTCCTGTCCGGGAGCTGCCACGGCCGCCCCGGGTGCGCCGCCGGGCGCGTTCCAGTACCCGGCGAAGATCTGGCCGCCGCGCAGCAGCACCTCGCCGTCCGGCGCGATCCGTACCGCCGTGCCGGGCAGCGGCCAGCCGACCGTGCCGAGCCGGGGGCGCAACGGCGGGGTCACGGTGGCCGCCGCGGTCGTCTCCGTCAGGCCGTACCCCTCGAAGACCATCACGCCCGCGCCCGCGTAGAAGGCGGCGAGCCGCTTGCCCAGCGGTGAGCCGCCGCAGATCGCGTACCGCACCTTGCCGCCGAGCGCGGCGCGTATCCGCCGGTAGACCAGCGGGTCGTACAGCGCGTGCGCCAGCCGCAGTCCGAGCGAGGGTCCGCCGCCCGCACCGGCCTGCCGGGCGACGACGGCCTCCCCGTACCGCTGCGCGATCCCGGCGGCCCGGTCGAAGGACGCCGCCCGGCCGATCTTCTCCGCGGTGGCGCGGCCGGTGTTGTAGACCTTCTCCAGGACGTACGGGATCGCCAGCAGGAACGTCGGACGGAACCCGGCCAGGTCGGCGAGCAGGTCCTCGGTCGCGATGCTCGGCGCGTGCCCGAGGCGTACCCGGGCGCGCAGGCAGCCGATCGCGACCATCCGCCCGAAGACGTGCGAGAGCGGCAGGAACAGCAGCGTCGAGGCGGGCTCCTCGCTCACCGAGGTGAACACCGGGTGCAGCAGCTCGATCGCGTTGTCGACCTCGGCGAAGAAGTTGCCGTGCGTCAGGACGCAGCCCTTCGGGCGGCCGGTGGTGCCCGAGGTGTAGATCAGCGTCGCCACCGACCCGGGCGTCAGGGTCGCCCGCCGCCCCTCCACCAACGCGTCCGGCAGCGTCCGGCCCTCCGCCGTGAGCTGTGCCAGCCCGCCCGCGTCGAGCTGCCACAGATGCAGCAGGTCCGGCAGCCCGCGCCGCTCCCCGCTCACCAGGCGGCTCTGCTCCACGTTCTCCACGACGCACGCCGCCGCGCCCGAGTCCGCCAGGATCCACGCCGTCTGGGACGCGGACGACGTCGGGTAGATCGGCACCGTGATCAGGCCCGCCGCCCAGGCCGCGAAGTCCGTCAGCGTCCACTCGTACGTCGTCCGCGCCATGATCGCCAGCCGGTCGCCCGGCTTCAGCCCCGCCGCGATCAGGCCCTTCGCGACGGCCACCACCTGGTCCCTGAACTCCCGTGCCGTGACGTCGTGCCACTGGGCCCGGACGTCCTTCCTGCTCAGCACGGGGTCGTTCGGGGCCTCCGCCGCGTTCGTGAACGGGATGTCGGCCAGGCTTCCCTTCTGCGGCGGCGGTACGAGGGGCGGGACCCCGGCCTGGACGACTCGGTCGCCGTCCTTGAGGGTTTCGGGTTCCCCGCTGGTACGTGTCGGCATGCTGCGGCTCCAGACGTGGTGAGGGTTTCCCCCTGCCGGGGGGGTGAGCAAGGCGCTGTGCCGGCGGAACCGTCTTTCGTCAGCGGACCGCGGGTCAGGGGCGCTCCAGGACGGCCGTCACGCCCTGGCCGCCGGCGGCGCAGACGGAGATGAGGCCGCGGCCCGTCCCCCCGCGCTCCGCGAGGAGCCCGGCGAGGGTGGCGACGATCCGGGCGCCGGTGGCGGCGAAGGGGTGCCCGGTGGCGAGGGAGGACCCGGCGACGTTGAGGCGGGCGCGGTCGACGGCGCCGAGGGGGCCGTCGAGTCCGAGCCGCTCCGCGCAGTAGTCCTTGTCCTCCCAGGCGGCGAGCGTGGCGAGGACCTGGGAGGCGAACGCCTCGTGGATCTCGTAGAAGTCGAAGTCGGCGAGGCCGAGCCCGGCGCGGGCGAGCATGCGGGGCACGGCGTAGGCGGGGGCCATCAGCAGCCCCTCCTCGCCGCCCACGTAATCGACGGCCGCGGTCTCGTACGCGGTGAGGTAGGCGAGCGGTTCGAGCCCGCGCTCGCGCGCCCACTCCTCGGTGGCGAGCAGGACGACGGCCGCGCCGTCGGTGAGGGGCGTGGAGTTGCCCGCGGTCATGGTGCCGTCCGGGCCGCCGTACACCGGGCGGAGCCCGGCCAGTTTCTCGACGGTGGAGTCGGGCCTGAGGTTCTGGTCGCGGTCCAGGCCGCGGTACGGGGTGACGTACGGGTCGAGGAAGCCGCGGTCGTACGCGGCGGCGAGGTTGCGGTGGCTGGCGGCGGCCAGTTCGTCCTGCGCCTGGCGGGTGATGCCCCAGCGCTCGGCGGTGAGCGCGGCGTGGTCGCCCATGGACAGGCCGGTGCGGGGTTCGGCGTTGCGCGGGACGTCGGGCGCGAGGTGCCGGGGCCGTACGGCGGTCAGCGCGCGGGCCCTGGCGCCGGCGGACTTGGCGCGGCGGGCGGCGAGCAGGATGCGGCGCAGGCCGTCGTTGACGCCGAGCGGCGCGTCGCTGGTGGTGTCGGCGCCGCCCGCGATGCCGGAGTCGACGACGCCGAGGGCGATCTTGGCCGCGACCGCGAAGACGGCCTGGAGGCCGGTGCCGCACGCCTGCTGGATGTCGTACGCGGGGGTCGTCGGGTCGAGGACGCTGCCGAGCACGGTCTCGCGCGCGAGGTTGAAGTCGCGGCTGTGCTTGAGGACGGCGCCCGCGGCGAACTCGCCGACGCGTTGGCCGCGCAGGCCGGTGCGGTCGGCGAGGCCGTCGAGGGCGGCCGTGAGCATGTCCTGGTTGGAGGCGGTGGCGTACGGGCCGTCTGAGCGCGCGAAGGGGACGCGGTTGCCCGCGACGACGGCGACACGGCGGAGGGTCTGCATGCGATCTCCCAGGGCTCCCCGAGGGCGGCTCGGGGCTCTTTGCCGAAGCCCCGGGCTCCTTGCCGGAACCCAGGGCTCTGTGCTGGACCTCAGAACTCTGTGCTGGACCTCAGAACTCTTTGCTGGAACGGTGACTCACCAGTAGCCTTACCGCCGGTAAACTTACTCCAGAGTAAGGAGAAGGCCAATGGCCGATCGCTACCTTCGTCTGACCGGCACGGCCCCCGGCCGCTTCCTCACCCGCCGCCTCGGCCTGCCCCAGCCGACCCCGCTGCTGCGCTGGTCCGCCGAGCACCCCCGACTCGACGGTCCCGTGCTGCGGTTGACGGCGGGCGAGGCCGTACCCGCTCCGGCTCCCGCGTCCGCCGCTCCGTACGCCGCCGTCGTCCTCGACGCCACCGGGATCGCCGAGCCGGCCGGGCTCGGCGCCGTGCACGCCGCCCTGCACCCGCTCGTACGGTCGCTCGCCGCCTGCGGTCGGATCGTCGTACTCGGCGCGCGTATCGACCCCGCCGACCCGCACCAGGCCGCCGCCCAGCAGGCGCTCGAAGGCTTCACCCGCTCCCTCGGCAAGGAGGTCGGCCGGGGCAGGACCGTACAGCTCGTACGACTGGCGCCCGGGGCCGACGCCGAGGCCGCGCTGGGGTTCCTGCTGTCGCCGAAGTCGGCGTACGTCAGCGGGCAGGTCATCGAGGTCGGCCCGGCGGTGTCCGGGACGCAGGCTGCCGCGCGCGAGGGCGCGCGCGTCGCGCTCGTCACCGGCGCGGCCCGCGGCATCGGGGAACAGGTCGCCGCGACGCTGGCCAGGGACGGCGCGCACGTCGTCTGCCTCGACGTGCCGCAGGCCGCGGACGCGCTGGCCGCCGTCGCCGCCCGGCTCGGCGGCAGCGCGCTGCCGCTGGACATCACGGCGCCGGACGCGGGCGAACGGATCGCCGCCGCGGCCCCCGACGGCCTCGACGTACTCGTCCACAACGCGGGCATCACCCGTGACCGCAAGCTCGCCAACATGGCCGCCGACCGCTGGGACCCGGTCCTGGACGTCAACCTCGGCAGCGTGCTGCGCACCACCGACCATCTGCTGAAGTCCGGCGCCCTCAACGCCCACGGCCGGATCGTGGCCACCGCCTCCATCAGCGGCATCGCGGGCAACGCGGGCCAGACCAACTACGCCGCGTCCAAGGCGGGCGTCATCGGCTTCGTCCGCGCCCTGGCCGCCGTCCCCGAGGTGCGCGAGCGCGGCATCACCGTCAACGCCGTCGCCCCCGGCTTCATCGAGACGCGGATGACCGCCGCCGTTCCCCTCGTCATCCGCGAGGCGGGCCGCCGGATGAACTCCCTCGGCCAGGGCGGCCTTCCCGTCGACGTCGCCGAGACCGTCGCCTGGCTCTCGGCCGCGGCCTCCGGGGGGATCACCGGGCAGGTCGTCCGCGTCTGCGGGCAGTCCCTGCTGGGGGCCTGACCATGGCCCTCATGCTGACCCTCGGCCGGGGCGTGGTGACCGGCATCGGCAAACGGCCCTCCGCGACCGCCCCCGTGCCGCCGGTGCGGCTCACCGCCCCTGCCGTACGCGTCGACCCGGCGCGGCTCGCCGCCTACGCCTCGGTCTGCGGCTTCCCCGCCTCCGGCGCGGGCCCGCTCCCGCTCACGTACCCGCACGTCCTCGGCTTTCCGCTGGCCGCGCGGATCATGGCCTCCCGCGCCTTTCCGCTGCCGATGCTGGGCCTCGTCCACACCTCGATCTCGCTGGTCTCCCGCGCGCCGCTGACCGCCGCCGACCGGCCCGACATCACGGCCTACGCGGCCGGGCTGCGCGGGCACCGGCGGGGTACGGAGGTGGAGCTGGTGACGGAGGCGCGGGTGGACGGGGAGGTGGTGTGGGAGGACCGCAGCACGTATCTGGCCCGGCATGGGGGCGGGGCGGGGGGCGGCTCGGCTTCTGGGGGTGTTGGCGGGGGCGGGGGCGGCGACCGGGCGCCGTTGCCCGTGGTGGGCGAGTGGCGGTTGGCCGCCGATCTCGGGCGGCGGCATGCCAGGGTGTCGCGGGACTACAACCCGATTCACCTTTATCCGGTGACGGCGCGGATGCTGGGGTTTCCGCGGGCTATCGCGCATGGCATGTGGACGGTTGCGCGGTGTGCTGCCGAGGTTCCGGAGGCGGGGGGGCTTGAGGCCGTCTTTCACGCTCCGGTGCTCTTGCCGGGGACTGTCACGTACGGGGCTGCCGCCGGGGCCTTCGAGGTCCGCTCGCCCGGGCGTCTCCATCTCACCGGGGTCGTCTCCGGCCCGTAGGTTCGTTGTCTTTGTCTTGCCCTACGGGCCGGGCGGGGCGGGCAAGACAGAGCCCTACGGGCCGGGAACCCAACGCCGCCCAGCCATGAGGTTGGACAGCCCGGCCCACGCGAAATTCATCAGCGTGGCGGCGGACTCCTTGCCCGAGGCGCCCCCCCGATGCGCCGCCCCCCACCCCGCCAACGACTCGGCCGCGCCGACCAGCGCGTGCGCCAGACCCGCGACCTCCCGGTCGGCAAGAGCCTCGTCACAGGACGCCCCACCGTCCCGCGCCGCGGCAGCGATCAGCTCGGTGACGAAGGCGACGATCTCCGCCCGCATCACGGCCACTTCGGCCGCGAAGGGCTCACCGACCGTACGGGCCTGGCTGTAGAGGACGGTCCAGCCGTCCGGATGGGCCTCGGTGTGCTCGAAGAAGCCGAGCAGCCCGCTCCAGAGCTGCCGGTCGGCCGCGGCGCCGGGCTCCACGGCGGCGCGCACGGCCGCCTTCAGCGCCTCGGCCTCGCGGCGGATGCAGGCCGTGAAGAGGTCGTCCTTGGAGTTGAGGTAGAGGTACACGAGCGGCTTGCTGACCCCGGCCGCCTCGGCGATCTCGTCCATGGACGCGGCGCGGTACCCGCGCCGCGCGAAGGTCGCCACCGCCGCGTCCAGCATCTGCTGCTCGCGTACGGCTCGCGGCACTCTCTTGCCCCGCACAGCCACCGGCCCCACCTCTCCCCTTGCGACTCCCCCCGGGGGGACACCCCGAGGGCCACCCCGGGGCAAGCCTAAGGGGCAGGCGTCAGGCGGTGTGCGGCTCGGCGTCGCGCGCGGTCTCGCGGGCGGAGTCTCGCGCGGCGTCGTCCGCCTCGTCCTCCATGGTGATGTTCGCGGCGAGGTTCAGCCGCGTGCGCTCCACCCGGTCGGACACCTGACGGGCCGCCTGCTCGCGGGCTCCGCGCAGGAGCACCCAGCTCAGGGGCGCCGACACGATCAGCGCGAGCAGGACCACCCACAGGTAGTTCGAGTCCCCCAGCCCCGCTGGCAGGACATGCAGCCGGACCAGCCCCCAGATGACGCCGAAGGAGGCGACCATGAGGCCGAAGCGCAGTGCGGTGTAACGGAACATGCCTTCAGTGAAGCACGCCGCCTCCGCGCCGGAGGAAGAGGGTGTGCGACCCGGAGCACCGGCCGCCCCTCGGAGCGTCGCGCCGACGTCACAGCGTCAGGAGCATCACGATGTCGTCGCGGTCGTCACCGGGGGCGACCCGGATGGCGGCCGGAATGCGGCCGACCTCCTTGTAGCCGCAGGCGGCGTAGAAGAGGTCGACGCCGGTGCCGCCGCGGCAGGTGAGGCGGACGGCCTCGATGCCGTGGAAGCCGCGGGCCGCTTCCTCGACGGCGGCCATGAGCGTACGGCCGTGGCCGCGGCCCTGGTGGGAGGGGTGGACCATGAGCGTGTAGAGCCAGATCCAGTGCGTCATGAGCCGGTGGCTGTTGTACGCGAGGAAGGCGGTGGCGGCGACGCGCCCGTCCTCGTCGCGGCCGACGAGCAGGCGGCGTTCGCCGGAGCGGACGGCGGCCAGTGACCGGTCCATGTCGGGACGGACGTCGTCCGGGGTGACGGGAGGCACGAAACCGACGGCACCCCCCGCGTTGGACACATCGGTCCACAGGGCGAGGATGCCGTCGGTCAGTTCGTCGTCAATGAGCGGATCAAGCTCACAGGTAAGACCCATAAGGGAAGCTTACCCATTACCAATGGGGAGCGCTGTCACCGGCGTCACACCCGCATCGGCTGCGGCGACTCCCGGCGCGACTCGTCGGGGCCCGGGTACTCCCGGATGATCTCGTAACGGGTGTTCCGCTCGACCGGCCGGAACCCCGCGTCGCGGATGAGGTCCAGGATGTCGTCCCGCGTGAGCTTGTTGGGCGTGCCGTAGTCGTCGGCGTCGTGCGTGATCTTGTACTCGACGACCGAGCCGTCCATGTCGTCCGCGCCGTGGTTGAGGGCGAGCTGCGCGGTGGACAGGCCGTGCATGACCCAGAAGACCTTGACGTGCGGCACGTTGTCGAAGAGCAGCCGGGAGACCGCGAAGGTCTTGAGCGCTTCCGCGCCGGAGGCCATCGTCGTACGGGCCTGGAGGGTGTTGCGGACCTTGCCGTCCTTCATGTCCACGAAGTCGTGCTGGTAGCGCAGCGGGATGAAGACCTGGAAGCCGCCGGTCTCGTCCTGGAGTTCACGCAGCCGCAGGACGTGGTCGACGCGGTGCTTCGGCTCCTCGATGTGGCCGTAGAGCATGGTCGAGGGGGTCTTGAGGCCCTTGGAGTGCGCGAGGCGGTGGATCCGGGACCAGTCCTCCCAGTGGGTGCGGTGGTCCACGATGTGCTGCCGGATCTCCCAGTCGAAGATCTCGGCGCCGCCGCCGGTCAGCGACTCCAGGCCCGCCTCGATGAGCTCGTCCAGGATGTCGGAGGCCGACATGCCGGAGATCGTCTCGAAGTGGTGGATCTCCGTGGCGGTGAACGCCTTGAGCGACACCTGCGGCAGCGCTTCCTTGAGCGCCTTCAGCGAGCGCGGGTAGTAGCGCCACGGCAGCGACGGGTGCAGGCCGTTGACGATGTGCAGCTCGGTGAGGTTGTCGCCCTCCATCGCCTTGGCGAGCTTGACCGCCTCCTCGATCCGCATCGTGTACGCGTCCTTCTCCCCCGGCTTGCGCTGGAAGGAGCAGTACGCGCACGACGCGGTGCACACGTTCGTCATGTTGAGGTGCCGGTTGACGTTGAAGTGGACGACGTCACCGTTCTTCCGCGTGCGCACGTGGTGGGCGAGGCCGCCCAGCCACGCGAGGTCGTCGGACGCGTAGAGCGCGATGCCGTCCTCGCGGGTCAGCCGCTCACCGGCGTAGACCTTCTCCTCCAGCTCGCGCTTGAGCCCAGCGTCCATCTGCTCCTCCTACCAAGTCGACCTCACCGAGGCTACTCCCCCGGCCATCGGCCGGGAGGCACCCCCGTTCACGCCTCTTCGGGAAGCGCCCCGACGCGGTTCTCCCACTTGGTGGACAGCACGATCGTGGTACGCGTCCTGGCCACACCCTTGGTGCCGGACAGCCGCCGGATGGTGCGCTCCAGGCCGTCGACGTCGCCGACCCTGACCTTGAGCATGTACGAGTCGTCGCCCGCGATGAACCAGCAGTCCTCGATCTCGTCCAGGTCGCGCAGCCGGGTGGCGACCTCTTCGTGGTCGGCGGCGTCACTCAACTGGAGGCCGACGAGCGCGGTCACGCCGAGGCCGAGCGCGGTGGGCGCGACGGTGGCGCGGTAGCCGGTGATCACCCCGGCCTGTTCGAGGCGATTGATGCGGTCGGTGACGCTCGGACCGGAGAGACCCACGAGTCGGCCCAGCTCCGCGTACGACGCCCGGCCGTTCTCGCGCAACGCCTGGATGAGCTGCCTGTCCACCGCGTCCATCAGAATGGACCCTCCCGTTCGTGCCGCGACTGCGCTGTCCGGACAAGAATCTAAGGCATCAACGGGTGTGCGCCCTGCGCATCTGCTCTTCCGATGCCCGAATCACCCAGGTCCGGACCATCCGGCCCGCAGGAATCGCGCGCCGCGCGGCTCAGCCGCCCGATCCCTCGCCCAGGCCCCCGCCCAGCTCGCCGCGCCAGCGGCGGTACAGCTTGTGCGGCACCCCCGCCGCGTCCAGCGCCCGCCCCGCCACGAAGTCCACCAGGTCCTGGATGTGCGTGGCGCCCGCGTAGAAGGCGGGCGAGGCCGGGAGCACCACGGCGCCCGCGTCGTCCAGCGCCACCAGGTGACGGAGCGTCTGGCCGCCGAGCGGCGTCTCGCGGACGGCGACCACCAGCGGGCGGCGCTCCTTGAGCGTGACGCTCGCCGCGCGCTGGAGCAGGTCCTTGGACAGACCGAGCGCCACCCCGGCCACGCACGCGGTGCTCGCGGGCACGATCAGCATCCCCTTGGCCGGGTACGAGCCGGAGGAGGGACCGGCCGCCAGGTCGCCCGCGGGCCAGTACCGTACGGCCGACAGGTCCGCGAGGCCGGTGTCACGGGTGATGTCGGTGGTGCCGTCGGCGCCGCGGGCCAGCCAGCGGGCCAGGTCCTCGCGCCAGTGCGCGTCCCTGAACGGCTCGCCGGTCTCGTCCAGCAGCGTCAGCCGGGCGGCCCGGCTGACCACCAGGTCCACCGCCTCGCCCGCCGACAGCAGCGCGCGCAGCACGGCCGCGGCGTACGGCGTCCCGGAGGCCCCGGACACGCCCACCACCCACGGCCTGCGCTCGGTGTCGTCCATACGGTCGACCCTAACGACCCCGCGATCGACCCGCGCGAGCGGGAACCCGGGAGGCGTGCGCGGACGTTGTGCACACGGGAGAGCACTGGACCTGAGGGGGGCTTCGGTGACGTACGGACAGACCGCGGGACGATCAGCCGGTACGGGAGGGCGCGCCGACTCGCTGCTCGCACCGCTGCGCGCGGGCGGCCGGGTGACGGCCGCCGGCGTCCTCATGCTGGGCTGGGTCGGGCTGCTGTGGGTGATCGAGGCGGTCGACGTGATCGCCGGGCACCGTCTCGACTCGCTCGGCATCGTGCCCCGCAAGCCGGCCGAGCTGATCGACGTCGTCCCGTCCGCCTTCATCCACTTCGGCTTCGGGCACGTGGCCTCCAACAGCCTGCCGCTGCTCGTCCTGGGCTTCATCGCCGCGCTGCGCGGCATCGGCCGCTATCTGGCCGTCGCCTTCACCGTCATCGTGATCGGCGGCCTCGGCGTGTGGCTGATAGCCCCGGCCCACACCAACACCGCGGGCGCCTCCGGGCTGGTCTTCGGGCTGTTCAGCTATCTGCTGGTGCGCGGCTTCGTGGACCGCAGGGCGCTGGACATCGTGGTCGGCGTCGTCGTCGGCGCGGTCTACGGCTCCATCCTGTGGGGGGTGCTGCCGACCGCGAGCGGAGTCTCCTGGCAGGGGCACCTGTTCGGGCTGATCGGCGGCGTGGTGGCCGCGTTCCTGTTCCGCGAACGGACGGTGGCCGTCACGGCGTGACGGCCACGGCACGACGGCCGCGTCGGGACGGGACGGTGTCACGCCGTCAGTCCGCGTCACCGGGTCACCGCTACACCGGGTCACCGCGACACCCGCGACCCCGTGACCGTGATCACGCACTGAAGTGCGCCGATCCCCCGCCAACAGCCCTGTGCCGGGCGGAAACTCCCGCGAGTCACAGCCTCCGCACAGTTATCCTTCTAGTCATACTTTCTTCCGTCACGTCCAAGGAGTCCGTCATCATCACCATGCGCAAGGGCCTTGCCGCCGCCGGAGTCGTGGCCATGATCGCCGCCGGTTCCGCAGCCTGCGGGACGGCCGCGGCCTCCAGCCCGGACACGAAGGTCAAGAACGCTTTCGAGAAGCTCAACGGCGAGAAGTCGCTGACCCTCGGGGTGCGCTTCGACGCCTCGGCGGACCAGATCTACACCGCGCTCCAGGGTGAGGAGGACTTCACCAAGGAGACGGCCAAGACGCTGGCCGACCTGCGGGTCGCGGTCGCCCTCAGCGCCGACAAGGCGTTCAAGGACCTCAAGGACGGCGACAAGAGCTCCTTCGCCTTCCAGCTCGGCGCCGACGGCTCCGGCAAGAAGAGCCTGGTCGACGTCCGGGCCGTGAACGACAAGGTGTACCTGCGCCTGGACCTCAAGGGCTTCGAGACGCTGATCGGCTCCTCCAGCAAGGACGCGGCGCAGCTCAACGAATTCCTCGGCATGGCCGACGAACTGCCCGCCTCGCTCGCCTCGGTGAAGTCCGCCCTCAAGGGCGACTGGATCAGCCTGGACCTGAAGTCCTTCGAGTCCTTCGCCAAGTCCATGTCCAAGGACGGCGACTCGCCGCTCGGCGCGCTCCCCGACACCAGCAAGGGCCTGGACGCCAAGACGCAGCAGCAGGTCGTGGACGCGCTGCGCAAGGCGCTGGTGAACAACGCCAAGTTCAAGGAGCTGGGCAACCACGACGGCGCCGACCACGTCGAGGTCACCGTGCCCGCGCGGCAGGTCGCCAAGGAGCTGGAAGGCAGCCTCGGTTCGCTGACCAAGCAGATCCCCGACTTCAAGCCGTCGGACCTGGAGAAGGTGCCGAACAAGACGGTGGCCGTGGACGTCGCCGTCAAGGGCGGCAAGCTCGCCGGGATCAGCCTGGACGTCGCCCAGTTCGACACCAAGGCCAAGGGCAAGCTGCCCCTGGTGGTCGACGTCAACGGCGGCGCCGACCCGGTCGGCGCCCCCTCCGGCGCCAAGGTCCTCAACCCGCAGGACCTGATGGGCCTGTTCATGTTCGCCTTCGGCCACGACGACGACAGCTCGGCGGACGACTCCGGCCTGGAGTCGTAAGCACCCGCGCGGGGCCGTAGGCACGGGCCCCGAGCCGTGAGCACCGGCGCGGGGCCGTACGACCTACGGCCCCGCGCATCGCCTCGCGTGCGCGGCCCGGTCACCAGGACGGCGGTTCTACAGACCGAGGCCGCGCACGCTCAGGTCGAGCAGCGCGCACACGAAGAGCGCGATCCCGATGAAACCGTTCACCTGGAAGAACGCCCGGTTGAGGCGGCTCAGGTCGTGCGGCCGGACGATCGAGTGCTCGTAGAGGAACGCCGCGCCGACGACCGCCAGGCCGATCCACCAGAAGACGCCCGCGTGGGTGGCGAGTCCGTACCAGACCAGCAGGCCCGTGGTCACGGCGTGGCAGACGCGCGCGCCGTACAGCGCGGCCGGGATGCCGAAGCGGGCGGGGACGGACTTCACGCCCTCGGCGCGGTCGGCCGCCACGTCCTGGCAGCCGAAGATCAGGTCGAAGCCGCCGATCCAGACACCCACCGCGAGCCCCAGGATCACCGCGTCCCACGACCAGGCGCCGGTCACCGCGAGCCAGGCGCCGATCGGGCCCATCGCCTGCGCGACGCCCAGGATGGCGTGCGGGAAGTTGGTGAACCGTTTCCCGTACGGGTAGACCACCATCGGCACCACCGCGATCGGCGCGAGCGCCAGGCACAGCGGGTTGAGCAGCGCGGCGGCGCCGAGGAAGACCGCGACGGCGATCAGCGCGCCGGTCCACGCGGACCGTACGGAGACCGCGCCGGTGACCAGTTCGCGCCCGGCGGTCCGCGGATTGCGCGCGTCGATCTCGCGGTCGATGATCCGGTTGCACGCCATGGCGAAGGTCCGCAGGCCCACCATCGCGACGGTGACCAGCAGCAGCTCCAGCCAGTGCACCGAGCCGTCGTCGAGGAACATCGCGGTCAGCGCCGCGGTGTAGGCGAAGGGCAGCGCGAAGACCGAGTGCTCGATCATCACCAGCCGCAGGAACGCCCGCACCGGTTCGCCGCCGCTCGCGCGGGGAGGCCCGGCCTTCGCGCTGCCTCCGTCCAGGATCGCCTCGCCGCTCACAGCCCGTACTCCTTCCAACGCTTGGTCACCCGTTCCGCGGTCTCCGGGTCGGAGAGCACCATTTCCGGCCAGCCGCCGTCGCGGGTGTAGCCCTCCTCCGGCAGCTTACGGGTCGCGTCGATGCCCGCCTTGCCGCCCCAGAACTGCTGGTACGAGGAGTGGTCGAGGTGGTCGACCGGGCCCTCGACGACGGTGAGGTCACGGGCGTAGTCGGTGTTGCCGAGCGCCCGCCAGGCGACTTCGTGCAGGTCGTGGACGTCACAGTCGGCGTCCACGACGATCACGAGCTTGGTGAGGGACATCATGTGCGCGCCCCACACGGCGTGCATCGTCTTCTGCGCGTGCTTCGGGTACTTCTTGTCGATCGAGACGATCGCGCAGTTGTGGAAGCCGCCCGCCTCCGGCAGGTGGTAGTCCACGATGTCCGGAATGATGACCTTCAACAGCGGCAGGAAGAACCGCTCGGTGGCGCGGCCCAGCGGTCCGTCCTCGGTCGGCGGGCGGCCGACGACGATGGACTGGAACAGCGGGCGCTTGCGCATCGTGACGCAGTCGACGGTCAGCGCGGGGAACGGTTCCTGCGGGGTGTAGAAGCCGGTGTGGTCGCCGAACGGCCCCTCCGGCAGCGTCTTCCCCGGCTCCAGCCAGCCCTCCAGCACGACCTCGGCGTGCGCGGGCACCTGGAGCGGCACCGTCTTGCAGTCGACCATCTCCACCCGCTTGTTCTGCACGAAGCCCGCGAACAGGTACTCGTCGATGTCGCCGGGGAGCGGCGCGGTGGAGGCGTACGTGACGGCGGGCGGGCAGCCGAAGGCGATGGCGACCGGGAGGCGTTCGCCGCGGCGCTGGGCGACCTGGTAGTGGTTGCGGCTGTCCTTGTGGATCTGCCAGTGCATGCCGATGGTGCGCCGGTCGTGCCGCTGGAGCCGGTAGAGGCCGAGATTGCGGACCCCGGACTCGGGGTCCTTGGTGTGCGTCAGGCCGAGGTTGAAGAAGGAGCCGCCGTCCTGCGGCCAGGTGAACAGGGCGGGCAGCGCGTCGAGGTCGACGTCGTCGCCGGTGAGGACGACTTCCTGTACGGGCCCGTCCTTGATCTTCTTCGGCGGCACGTGCGTCATCCCGGCGAGCTTGCCGAACGCCTCCCGCATCCCGACGAAGCCCTGCGGCAGTTCCGGCTTGAGCAGCCCGGCGATCTTGTCGCTGATGTCGGAGTACGCGCTCAGGCCGAGCGCCTTGAGCAGCCGCCGGTCGGTGCCGTACACGTTCATCGCCAGCGGGGCGACCGAGCCGCGGACGTTCTCGAAGAGCAGCGCGGGGCCGCCCGCCTTGTTGACCCGGTCGGTGATCTCGCCGACCTCCAGATACGGGTCGACCTCGGCCTTGATCCGCCGGAGGTCGCCGTCCTTCTCCAGGGCCCGCAGGAACGAGCGGAGATCGTCGTAAGCCATGGGCCCCAGTCTTCCATCCCGCTCCGGCGTCGGACGCGCCGCCTCGTTAGGCTGGGCGTCCTGAGCAATGTTCCGTGGGGGGCCTCTGTGCTGAAGTACCTGCCGTACCTGATGGTGATCGCGCTGTGGATCTACGCCTTCGTGGACTGCCTCGGCACTCCCGAGCGGGAGGTGCGCGGGCTGCCGAAGCTGGTGTGGGTGCTGATCATCCTGTTCTTCGGCGAGGTGCTGATCGGACCGGTGGCCTGGCTGCTGATCGGCCGGCGGCGCGGCCCGGTCCGGGTGCGCACCTCCGAGGGCGCGACACCCTCGGAGTGGCACCGGGACCACGAAGGGACCCGCGGGCGGCACGAGGACCCGCGCGAGGTCGACGAGCCGCGGCCGCGTACCCGCCAGGTGTGGGTCGCCCCGGACGACAATCCGGAGTTCCTGCGCTCGCTCAGCGAACTGAACAAGCAGAACAGGGAAGGCAAGGACGGCGGCGCGGCCCCGTCCGAGGGCGACCAGGAGGACCCCGCGGGCGACCGGTGAGGAATCCGGCCCCGGGGGATCAGACCCCGGCGTACGAGTGCTTGCCGGTGACGAAGATGTTCACGCCGTAGTAGTTGAACAGGAAGCACGCGAAGGCGATCAGCGCCAGATACGCGGCCTTGCGGCCCTTCCACCCGGCGGTGGCGCGCGCGTGCAGGTAGCAGGCGTACGCGACCCAGGTGATGAACGCCCAGGTCTCCTTCGGGTCCCAGCCCCAGTAGCGGCCCCAGGCGGCCTGCGCCCAGATCGCGCCCGCGATGATGGTGAACGTCCACAGCGGGAAGACCAGCGCGTTCATGCGGTACGCGAACTTGTCGAGGCTCGCCGCCGCGGGCAGCCGGGACATGACGTCGGCCCAGCGGCTGTTCTGCGTGCGGTTGGCGGCCAGCGCCGTCTCGTAGCGGTCGCGGAACAGGTAGAGCAGCGTGCCGACCGCGGCGAGGTAGAAGATCGCGCCGGAGATGATCGCGCACGACACGTGGATCCACAGCCAGTACGAGTGCAGCGCGGGCACGAGCTGGTCGCTGGAGGTGTAGAGCACCGACAGGGCCAGGCCCAGGTCGAGCAGGACCGTCGTGGTGAGGAACAGACCGATCCAGCGGACGTTCTTCTTCAGCACGAGCAGCAGCAGGTACGCGCCGACGGCGACCATGCCGAAGGTGGTGGAGAACTCGTACATGTTGCCCCACGGGGGGCGCTGTACGGAGATGGCGCGGAAGAGGACGCCGCCGAAGTGCAGCAGCCAGGCGAGGGCCGTGAAGGCCACCGCGATCCGGCCGTAGAGGTCGCCCTTCTCGTCGTCGCCCGCGGCGCCGGGGCCGTCGGCGATGCCGCGGTCGCTGGCGGAGGCGCGGGTGATGACCTTGGGGACGATGCTCGGGCGCGGGCGCTCCAGGGTGGTGGTGGCGCCGCCGCGCTGGGCGACCTTGACGGTGACCGCGGGGGCCGCCGCCTTGGCCGCCTCGGCCTCGCGCGTCTCCGCGGCGAGGGCCGCGGACTGCACGGCGACCTTGCTGCGGCTGCCGAAGACCCACTCCGCGAGGTGCGCGAGGAAGGCCAGCGCGTACACGAACATCGCCGAGCGGATCAGGTAGTTGCTGTAGTTCGCGAAGTTCTCGTTGACCGCGGACGCGATATTCACGCGCGGGCTCCTTCGTCGTCTGTCCGGGGGGTTGACTCTACGGGGACCGGATTGTCCGGTTGGCCGGTGCCCTCGCCGGGGCTCTCGACCGTGTTCTCAGCGTTCTCAGCGTTCGCTGCGTTATCGGCGTTCTCGGCCTTCCCGGCCGTCTCGGCGTTCCCGGCGGAACTCCCGACCGGGTCCTCGTCCTCGTCCTCGTCCTCGTCCGGGAGGGCCGGGGCCTCCGGCTGGAGCTGGAGCGCGATGTCGCCGATCTCCTCGGCGATCCGCACCGACTCGCTGCGGCCGAGGCCGCCCATCTCGACCACGGTGGTGCCGTCGGGGCCGGGCACGGCGCGCACCCAGATCCTGCGGCGCTGGATGAACAGCGAGCCCATCAGGCCGAGGATCGCGGCGACACCGCTGATCAGCGCGGTCTCGTTGCCCGACTGGTGGGAGACCTGGAAACTGGCCCAGGTCTTGACCCCGGTGAAGGTGAGGCTGCCCGCGCCGTCCGGCAGGGTGATGGCCTCGCCGGGCTTGAGCGCGACGGCGTTGATGCCGGGCGTCGAGGTCTCCAGCTTGAACTGCTTCATCTTCGTCGTGTCGAGCTGGTAGACGTTCTTGGAGACGCCCCCGTCGATGCCGAGGTCGCCGTGGTAGGCGTTGAGGAACAGCAGCGGGCTCTCCAGGCCGGGGAAGAACGAGCGCGGGCCCTGGCCCGCGTCACCGGTCGGCGTGAAGTAGCCGGTGAAGGCGAGCTGCTGCGGCTTGCCGTCCTTGCCGACCGCGTCGGGCACCTTGATCGTGCCGGTGGACGTGATGTTGCTGTCCTGCGGCAGGAACGGCACCGGGCCCCGGAAGGCCACATTGCCCTTGGCGTCCTTGACGGTGACGATCGGCGCGTAGCCGTGGCCGATCAGATAGACCTTCTCGCCGCCGATGCTCAGCGGGTGGTTGGTGTCGATCGTGCCCTTGACGGGCTTGCCGTCGGCGCCGTCCCAGTAGTGGATGTTGGCCTTGAAGACCCGCGGGCTGCCGATGTCGGGCCCGCTGGTCTCGTACGCGGAGTCGAAGCTGTCGAGCTTGAAGCCGAACGGCTTGAGGTCGTCCGCGGTGTAGAGGGTGGACGGCGAGAAGTCGTCGTACTGCGTGAGGTTGTTGGTGAAGCCGTCGCCCTCGACGATCAGCTTGCCGCCCTCGGCCTTGTTCAGCGAGGTGACGGCGAAGGAGATCAGCAGGCCGAAGAGCGCGATGTGGAAGAGCAGATTGCCGGTCTCGCGCAGGTAGCCCTTCTCCGCGGCGACCGAACCGCCGCCGCCCTTGCCGTCCTTGCCGGTGCCGTCGCTCAGCGCGGTACGGAACCGGCGTCCGCGCAGCGCCTGGTGCGCGGCGTGCAGCACCTGCTCGGGCCCGGCGTCGGTGCGCCAGGTCGAGTACGCGGGCAGCCGCGTGAGGTGGCGCGGCGCGGCCGGCGGCCTGGCCCGGAGCTGGCCGACGAACTGCCAGGTGCGCGGGACGATGCAGCCCGCGAGGGAGACGAACAGCAGGATGTAGATCGCCGCGAACCACGGCGAGCTGTAGACGTGGAACATCCCGAGCCGGTCGTACAGCGGGCTGATGCCGGGGTGGGTCTTCTTGAACGCCTCGACCTTGAGCGCGTCGGAGTGCTGCGGGATCAGCGAGCCGGGGATGGCGGCCAGCGACAGCAGGAAGAGCAGGACCAGGGCGATCCGCATCGAGGTGAGCTGGCGCCACATCCAGCGCAGCAGGGCGAGGGTGCCGATCGCGGGCGCGCTGCGCAGGGTGTCGACGGGCTGGGTGCTGAGCTGCGCGCCCGCGGCGCCCAGCCCGTCGCGCTCCTGGGGCGCTTCGCCGCCCGTGCCCTTGTCGTTGCCCTCGCGCGGCTCGCGCTCGGTTTTCTCCGTGACGCTCATGGGTCAGACCCCTGGGGTGAAGCTGCTCGACCAGATCTGCATCTGGTAGGTGATGTGGTCCCAGACGCCGGTGACGAGGAGGACGCCGACCGCGACGAGCATCGCGCCGCCGGCGCGCATCACCCACACGTAGTGGCGTTTGACCCACGCGAACGCGCCGAGCGTACGACGGAAAGCTATGGCGGCCACGATGAACGGCACACCGAGGCCCGCGCAGTAGAACGCCATCAGCAGCGCCCCGCGGCCCGCGCTGGCGTCGTTGAAGGCCAGCGCGTTGACGGCGCCGAGAGTGGGGCCGACGCAGGGCGCCCAGCCGAGGCCGAAGAGCAGACCGAGCACCGGCGCCCCGGCCAGGCCCAGCGCGGGCCGGTAGTGGAAGCGGAATTCGCGCTGGGTCAGGCCGCCGACGATGCCCATGAAGGCCAGGCCGAGAACGATGGTGAGGCCGCCGAAGATCTTGGAGAGGATCTGCCGGTGCACGAGCAGTTGCGCGCCGAAGTTGCCGAACAGGGCGCCGCCGGAGACGAACAGGGCGCTGAAGCCGAGCACGAACAGCGACGAGCCCAGCAGCATCCGGCCCCGCTTGGCCTCGGCGAGGTCGGTGCCGGTGACGCCGGTCACGTACGACAGATAGCCGGGGACCAGCGGCAGGACGCAGGGCGAGAAGAAGGAGATCAGCCCGGCGAACATGGCGATCGGGATGGCGGCCAGCAGCGCCCCGGTGAGCACCGTCTGGTTGGGGTCGGTCGCGGCGCTCAGGGTGACGACCGCGGCGGCGGCGCTTGCCTGCACGTCACTTCTCCGCGATGAGCGGGTCGATGATCTGGTGCAGGTCCTCGACGCTGAGCGGCTTCAGCGCGCGGACGGCGAGCTTGCCCTGCCGGTCGATGACGAGGGTGGCGGGCAGGCTCTGCGGGTTGAGGCTGCCCTTGGGGAAGCGCAGGATCAGCGAGCCGTAGGGGTCGTACAGGCTGGGGTACGGGATCTCGAAGCGCTTGTCGAAGCGTTCGGCGTTGGAGACGTCCAGGTCCCGGGTGTTGATGCCGAGGAACTGCACGCCCTTGTCCTTGTCGGCGTTGGCGACCTCGGCGAGGTTCGGCGCCTCCGCGCGGCAGGGCGCGCACCACGAGCCCCAGATGTTGACGACGACGACCTTGCCCTTGTACGCGGCCAGGCTGTCCGTGCCGCCGGTGACCGTCTTGCCCGAGATGTCGGGGGCGGGTTTGCGGTCGGCGGCCTTGAGGACGTTGATCTCGCCGGTGCCGCCCATGAAGTTGGTGTTGTCGGTCCCCGAGGTCGAGGTCGACGAGCAGGCGGCCGTCGTCATCGCGAGCGCGGCGGCCCCGACGAGTGCCGCGGCACTGCGGGGAAAGCGGCGTCGGAGGGCGCGCGTAGGACTCATGTGAAAAGTTTCGCATGGGCCTTCGCGCGATCTTCCACGCCCCCGACGCCAACCCCAAAAACGGCAATTGCCCCAAGTAAGGATCAGGTAGTCGCGGTTCCGGCGCCGACCGGCGCCTTGCCCGAGCTGCTGGTCCCGCCGCTGCTCACGGCGGGGGCGGCGAGGAATTCCCGCCAGCCGCCGGCGGGCGACTGCCCGACCTCCAGCGTCCTGAGCTTGTCCAGGACGGCCGGGTCCTGCGCGTCCAGCCAGTCCACGTACTGCCGGAAGGACACCATGCGGATGTCGCCGTTGTTCGCCTTGTCGCGGGCCGCGGCGACGTGCTTGAACGCTTCTTCAACGGCGTCCATGTAGATCCCGCCGTTCCACTGCTCGAAGTGGTTGCCGATGTAGAACGGCGCGCGGTTGGTCGAGTACGCCCGCTCGAAGCCCGCGATGTACGAGGCGGTGGCCTGCCGGCGCCAGCCCGGGTAGTTGGCCGGGTCGGACTTGGTGGCCGCGTGCGACTGGTTGGCGAGCATGTTGTAGTCCATGGACAGCACCTCGAAGGAGTGTCCGGGGAACGGGATGAGCTGGAGCGGCAGGTCCCACAGGCCGCCGCGCTTGGAGGGCCACACCTGGTTGCCGCCCGGCGAGCTGGCGTCGTACCGCCAGCCGAGCGCCTTCGCGGTCGGCAGCAGATTGTCCTGGCCGAGCAGGCACGGGGTCCGGCCGCCGACCAGCTCCTTCTCGTAGTCGAAGGGCAGCGGGTCCTGGTCGTGCCAGCCCGTGCTGGTCTTCCAGCTCTTCACGAACGACTTGGCCTGGTCGATCTCGCTCTTCCAGTCGGTCGACGTCCAGCGGCCGACGGTGCCGCTGCCGCCGCAGAAGTGACCGTTGAAGTGCGTGCCGATCTCGTGGCCGTCCAGCCACGCCTGCCGGATGTTGTCCAGCGTCATCCGGACGTGCTGGTCGGTGAGGTAGCCGATGTCCGAGGCGCCCTGCCGGTTGTTCGGCGGCGCGTACTGGAGCTTCTTGCCCTCCGGCAGCAGGTAGAGCCCGGACAGGAAGAAGGTCATGGACGCGCCGTGGTTCTCGGCGAGCTTGCGGAAGCGGGGGAAGAGGCCGTTGCCGACCTCGCCCGCGCCGTCCCAGGAGAAGATCACGAACTGCGGCGGCGCCTGGCCGGGCTCCAGCCGCTCGGGCCTGGGCTGGTTGGGCTGCGTCCCGGTGTACGCCGTCGATCCGTCGCCGATGAGGGTCACGGTCTTCTTCGGGGCCTGGCGGCCGCTCGCCCCCGACTTCTCGCCGGTCTTGCTCGCCACCGGCGTCGCTCCGCCGCCGCTCACCCCCTTCCCCGTGCCGCAGCCGGCGACGCCGAGCCCGGCCGCCGCCGCCCCAGCGCTAGTGGTCAACAGGGTCCTGCGGCTCATGGCGCACATCGTGGAACGGTCCCGTCTCTCGGCTTCTCCGGCCTGACGGCCGAGTGGGCAGAAAAGTGGTCACCCACCATGACGTTCACAAGTTCCTCGCGGTTACGCGGCATGCGGCAAAACTTGCCGAGGTTCCCTCGGGTGGCTCCGGTTCTTCACTCGCCCAGTGGACGGGTGCGCCCCGGCCGGGGCGCGGGGCGGCGAGTCCTAGAGAAGCCGGGCGGGGACCAGGTCCCGCGCGGGCTCGCTGTAGCCGACGGAGACGATGCGGTCGCCGTCGTAGGTGAAGGAGGTCAGGGACGCCAGCGTGCACTGACGGCGGCGCGGGTCGTGCCACAGGCGGCGCCGCTCGGCGTAGCTGCGGGCGATCCAGATGGGGAGCTGGTGGGAGACGCAGACGGCCTCGTGCCCACGGGCGGCGTCGCGGGCGGCGGCCAGCGCGGCCGTCATCCGGACGACCTGGTCGACGTACGGCTCGCCCCAGCTCGGCCGGAAGGGATTGGTGAGGTACTTCCAGTTCGCGGGCTTGCGCAGCGCCCCGTCGCCGACGCCGAAGGTCTTCCCCGCGAAGACGTTCGCCGCCTCGATCAGCCGCTCGTCGGTGCCGACCTCCAGCTCGTGGGCGGCGGCGATGGGCGCGGCGGTCTCCTGGGCGCGCTCCAGCGGGGAGGCCACGACGTAGGTGATGTCGCGCGAGGCCAGGTGCTCGGCGACCCGGTCGGCCATCTTGCGGCCCAGCTCGGACAGGTGGAAGCCGGGGGCGCGCCCGTACAGGATGCCGTCGGGGTTGTGCACCTCGCCGTGCCGCATCACGTGGACAACGGTCATCTCGCTCATGCGTGGGCCTCCGCGGCGGCGCGTGCGGCGGCGGGCAGCGCGGCGGCGATCCGCTCCACGGCCCGCTCGTCGTGGGTGGTCGACACGAACCAGGACTCGAAGGCGGACGGCGGCAGATAGACGCCCTGCGCCAGCATCGAGTGGAAGAAGCCGGTGAAGCGGAATGCCTCCTGCTTCTTCGCGTCCTCGAAGTCACGGACCTCGTCGTCCGTGAAGAAGACGGAGAACATGCTGCCCGCGGTCTGCACGCGGTGCGCGACCCCCTCCTTGCTCAGCGCGGCACTGACCAGCTCCCGGATCTCCACCGACACCGCGTCGACGCGCGCGTACGCGGCCTCGTCGAGCAGCCTGAGCTGCGCGAGGCCCGCGGCGGTCGCGACCGGGTTCCCGGAGAGCGTGCCCGCCTGGTAGACGGGGCCCGCGGGCGCGAGGCGGCTCATCACGTCGGCCCGGCCGCCGAAGGCCGCGGCGGGGAAACCGCCGCCCATGACCTTGCCGAAGGTCATCAGGTCGGGGCGCACCCCGTCGAGCCCGTACCAGCCGGAGCGGCTGACGCGGAAGCCGGTCATCACCTCGTCGGAGATGTAGAGCGCGCCGTCGTCGGCGCAGAGCTGCTTGAGTCCGGCGTTGAAGCCGGGCAGCGGCGGGACGACGCCCATGTTGCCGGGCGACGCCTCGGTGATCACGCAGGCGATCTCGCCGGGGTGCGCGGCGAAGGCGGCGCGTACGGCGTCCAGGTCGTTGTACGGCAGCACGATGGTGTCCCCGGCCTGCGCGCCGGTCACGCCGGGGGTGTCGGGCAGGCCGAAGGTGGCCACGCCCGATCCCGCGGCGGCCAGCAGCGCGTCCACATGGCCGTGGTAGCAGCCCGCGAATTTGACGATCTTCGCCCGGCCGGTGAAGCCGCGCGCGAGCCGGATCGCCGACATCGTGGCCTCGGTGCCGGACGACACCAGCCGTACCTGCTCCAGCGGTTCGACCCGCGCGACCATCTCCTCGCCGAGCGCGACCTCGCCCTCACCGGGTGTGCCGAAGGACGTACCGCGCGTGACCGCTGCCTGGACGGCGGCGATCACCTCGGGGTGCGCGTGGCCGAGAATCATCGGTCCCCACGAGCAGACGAGGTCGACGTACTCGCGGCCGTCGGCGTCGGTGAGATAGGGGCCCGTGCCGGACACCATGAACCGGGGCGTGCCGCCCACGGCGCGGAAGGCCCGCACCGGGGAGTTCACACCGCCTGGTGTCACGGCCGCCGCGCGGTCGAAGAGTTCCTGGGACACTGGTGCTTCGTACGGATAGCTCACACGCACATGCTCTCAAATGCCTGGCGTTGCGCGGCAACGTCTCAACCCTGCATCTGAGACGATGATCGGGTTGCGTGGTTGGGTCTGCGGATGGTCGGGTAGTGGAATGCAGCAGCGCGGTGGCGGACCGGGTGAAGGACCGGGCGAGCACGAGCCCGAACGCGCCCGTCCCACCGGCAGGCGACGCCGTCCCGCGAACCCCGCCGACCGTGTACCGGAAAACCGTTCAACCGCGAGCGAGGGCAGGAGCAGGGGTGGCCGAGTGGGGGTGACCTACAAGTATTTCGGTGCGCCCGACGGCGCCACCGCCGCACGCGTCCCGATCTCCATGCGCCCCGAGGAACTCGGCGGCGACGAACTCGGCCACGGCATGTACACCAAGGTCAAGCCGGAGACGATGGCCGCGATGGTCCTCACCGGCATCGAGGGCATACCCCCCGCCAAGGTCCCGCCGCTCGAACTGGTGGTGCTGCACCCGGACTACGCGGTGGTACGGCTGCCGCACTCGGTCGTCGAGCCGCTGCGCACCGCCAACGAGGAATCGCTGGGCGCCGCCGCCTTCATATGGTCCACCGTGCCGGACCGACGCGGTCCGAGAGACGCGTTCGTGATCTACCAGATGCTCCATGAATGGCAGGATTTCGCCCGCCGCTGCGAGGAGTCCGGTCACCAGCTCTACTGTCTCGTCTGGCCCTGACCGGCCGCCCCTTCCTCTCGCGTCTTCCTCGTTCTTCCCCGCCTTCGCGGACCTACGCCGCACACTCGCGCCCGACTCCGCGCCACCGCGCGCCTTCTCCGGGCCGCCCGGATTGCGCGTTTCCGGCCAACTGGTGACTGGCGGATCACCGCAACGGCTTGCATGCGCCAAATACCCCCCGCAATACGGGATATCGCACCCTCAAGCGCTCAATTTCCCGCGCGCGCCGCCGACTCCTCGTACAGCTCGATGTCGGCCAGGCCCGAGCCGGGCGTCACCAGACAGCTCACGAGAACCTCGTGCTTCTGCGCGGGCTCGGCGCACTGCCAGGTGCCCGCGGGGACGAGCATCTGGAGATGGGTGACGGGATAGTCATGTCCCGGTCCCAGCAAGGTCGTTGAAGCCTCCGCCGAGCCGTTCTCCACCGGGGCCCCGCCGGTGCCGCCCTGGCGCAGCCGGAGCTGGCCGCCGCGCCGCCACAGCCACAGCTCGTCCGAGCTCACCCGGTGCCAGGACGACCGCTCCCCCGGGCTGAGCAGGTAGTGGATCAGTACGGCGGTCGGCCGGACACCGTCGAGACCCGGCACGGGCACCTCGACCGGTGAGGTGTAGACCCGGCCGTACCAGCCGCCTCCGGGATGGGGCTCAAGGCTCAGTTCATGCGCGGTACGCGGACGTAGACCCATATGACACCTCCTGCGCCACTACGGCTGCGCCCGCGGAGGCGGACGCCGTACCGTCGCGGCGACCGTACCCCGCGGGGGCGGCGGCACCGTAATCAGGCCGTCTTCAGCGTCTTGATCACGCCGTGTTCGGTCACGCCGTGTTCGGTCACGCCGTCTCGGGTCACGCCGTCTTGAGGCGGAGGATCAGGGTGATCACCGACAGCACCGCGAGGAAGGCGGGGAAGGCGGCGACCTGTGCCGGGTCGTGGACCTTGAGGTGGGTGCCGGTGGCGCCGATCAGCAGCAGGACGGCGCCGGCCGCGGCGGCGACGCCGAGCGGGGCCCAGGCCAGACCGATCAACAGGCCACCGCAGGCGGCGATTTCGAGCAGGCCGATGGCTCGGGAGAGGGACAGGGACAGGCCCAGGTGCTCCGCGGTCTCGGCGGCCTTCGGGTGGTTGATCACCTTGAAGGTGCCGAGCGCGGCGAAGACCAGCGCCAGGACGAGGGACAGCACGACGGTGACGGCGAACATCGGGGCTCCGGGGTGAGGGGAAGGCTTACGGGGACGCGTACGGCCGTCAGATCCAGCTCGACAGCCGGCCGAGCTGGGGGATGATGTGCGCTTCCTCGAGGTCCAGGTGGGCCGCGAGGTGGTCGGCGAGCGCCTGCACGGCGTCCTGCGCCGTGGCCCAGTCGGCGTCGGGCAGCGCGCCGACCGACGTGATCATCGCGTCGAGCAGCGAGCCGAGCGCCAGGTGGTCCGCGGTGAGCCTGTCGACCACCGGGCGCAGCTCGGGGGCGATGCGCAGCACGGCGGGGAAGATCCGGAAGTCCTCGATGGAGTGGTGCGCGTGCACCGTCTGGCAGTACATGTCGCAGAACGACTTGAGCTGCCAGGCTGCCTGACGCAGCGTCAAGTCGTCCATGCGGGCGTGGACTTCGCCGAGCGCGGCCGGGTCCTTCGCGGCGAGCAGCCGCAGGGCCTGGCCGAGCGAGTCCAGGTCGCGGCGCAGGGCGGCGTGCGCGCCGAGCAGCGTACTGACCATGGCGCGGCCCGCGGGCGTGGTGGCCGTACCGCCGCCGCCCGTACCCGGGGTCTGGGGCGTGCTCATCGGTTCGCGCCTTCCTTGCTCACCGCTTCGCGGACCGCCGGGACGACCTCGGCGTGGAAGGTCTCGATCTGCCGGGCGTGGTCGGCCATCGGGGTCAGGACGAAGGCGCTGACGCCGCCGTCGAGGACCAGTTCGGTGAGCCGTTCCGTCCACGCGGCGCTGCCCTCGTTGAAGGGCGCGCCGCCGTTTCCGTCGATCCGGCCGATGATGTTGTAGAGCCGCCGGACGTCGGACGGGGCGCGGCCCGCGGCCGAAGCGGCCTCGTCCATGCGGTGGTTGAGCGCGATGACCGCGGCCGGGTCGAGGTAGGGGAAGCTCGGCAGCCAGCCGTCGCCGAGGCGCGCGGTGACCTCCAGCATCCGGGGCCGGTACGCGCCGAGCCAGATGCCGATCGGGTGCGCGGGCGCGGGTCCGGGGACGACGCCCTCCAGCCGGTAGTGCTCGCCCTCGTACGCGGCGGGGGCGTCCCCGGCCGCCCACACCCGGCGGATGACCGCGACGGCCTCCTCCAGGGCGTCGATGGCGACCTTGGGCGAGCGGCGCGGGCCGCCCATGCCGCCTCCGCCGTGGTCGGCCGCGGCTCCGGCGCCGAGGCCGAGTTCCACCCGGCCGCCGCTGATCAGGTCGAGCGAGGCGGCGGCCTTGGCGAGCATGGCCGGGGGGCGCAGCGGGAGATTCGCCACGTCGGGGAAGAGCCGGATGCGCTCGGTGCGGGCGGCGAGCACGGACAGCAGCGTCCACGCCTCCAGGGCGGCGCCCATGTAGGGGTGGTCCATGAGGCCGAGTAATTCGAAGCCGCGGCGGTCGGCGAGTTCGGCGAGCCGGATCAGCTCGTCGATCCGGGCGGCCTCCGGGTTCAGCGCGATGCCGAATTCCAGCGGATGGACGCGCTCGGCGGTCGTCGGGGCGGGTGCGGTCACGGGCTCGGACATGAGTGGTCTCTCCGGGGGTTCGGCGTGAAGTCGTTGTCATTAAAGCCGTCGGCCGCGGGCCCCCGCTGTACCGTTGGCGTGACGGTAATTGACGCTGGGCGTCAGGAAAACTGACGGTGCCACGGGGCGGGGGGACTGCGGCGTGCTGGACGTACGGAAACTGCTGCTGCTGCGCGAGGTGGAGGCCCGGGGCTCGATCGCCGGGGCCGCGCAGGCGCTCAACTACACGCGGTCGGCGGTCTCCCAGCACCTGTCGGCGCTCGAAGCGGAGACCGGGGTGCCGCTGCTCGACCGGACGAACGGCAAGGCGACGCTGACCGCCGTCGGCCGGTTGCTGGTCAGGCACGGCGAGGACATCCTGTCCCAACTGGAGACCGCTGAATCGGAGTTGCTGGAATTCAGCGGACAGGTCTACGGCGACCTGCGGGTCGGGATGCCCTTCCACGAGGGCCCGGCGCTGCTCGTGCCGGTGCTGGCCGGGCTGCGGCGCGACCATCCCAACCTCCGGATCACCTTGCACGACGTCCGCAGGAGCGAGGCCCGGCAGGCCGTGCGGCTCAATCAGCTCGACCTGGTCGTCGCCTCCCGCTACGACCAGATCCCCGAGCCGGACGTGCCGGGGCTGACCGAGGAGCCGGTCGCGGGCGACCGCATCCGGCTCGCGGTGCCGCCGGGCCACCCGCTCGCGGAACAGGGCGGGGCCGGGAAGCCTCTGCCGCTGGCCGACTTCGCCCGTGACCCCTGGATCTACGACGAGGGCTCGGCGCTCGGCCGGCTGACCCTGCACGCCTGCCACGGCGCCGGGTTCGCCCCGGACGCCGTGGCCGAGACCGACGACATGCAGGCCGTCCTCGGCCTGGTCTCCCACGGCTGGGGCGTCGCCCTCGTCCCCGACCTGGTCCCCGACCGCCCCGGCTTCCCCGTCGTCCGCGTCACCCCCGCCGCCCTCACCCTCACCCGCCACGTCACCCTCGTGGCCCGCACCGGCACGATCGCCTGCCCCTCGATCTCCGCCGTGCTCACTGCCGTGAGGTCCCTGGTCAACACCCGCCCCCCGACCCCCGCAGCCCCCACCCCCCACTGACCGCCGCACCGGCCGACGAGACCGCGCCCGGCACCTCGACGCCCCCCGCAGGCCGCACGTGCCCGGCCCGGTCAGCCGTCCGCCCCGAGTCCGGACAGGCCAGGACAGGCATCGAGGCCGGCGCCTCAGCGCACCCGCGCGGGCGGCGCGGCCCGCAGGGGCCCGCTGAGGCCGGTCGCGCGGCGCGCGCGGCGCGGGGGCCGATTGGGCTGCGGGCCGGACGGCGCACGCCCGCCCGGAGGGCTATTTGCGGCCGGTTACCAGGGCGACCGGGCCGTCGAGGGGTTGGGCGGAGCAGGAGGTGAAGCCGGTTTCCTCCAGCCAGCGGACGCAGTCGGCGCCGGTGTAGTCGAAGCCGCCGGGGCTTTCGAGGAGCATGTGGAGGCTGGTGAGGAGGCCGAAGGCGTTGACGCGGCGGTCGTCGTCGATCATCGACTCGTAGACGACGACGGAGCCGCCGTCCGGCAGGGCCTCGTACGCCTTCTTCAGGAGCATCCGCTTGGTGTCGAGGTCCCAGTCGTGCAGGACGCGGCCGAAGACGACGACGTCGGCGGTGGGCAGGGCGTCGGTGAGGAAGCTGCCGGGCTCGAACCGGAGCCGGTCGCCGAGCCCGGCGCGCCGTACCGTCTCGTGGAAGGTGGGCGCGACGGCCGGGAGGTCGAAACCGGTGCCGCGCAGGTGCGGGTGCGCGGTCAGTACGGTGTTGAGCAGGATGCCCTCGGAGCAGCCGATGTCGACGACGGTCGTGACGTCCGCCCAGGCGAAGGCGGCGGCCAGCGCCTGCGAGGCGGCGAGCGAACCGCCGGTCATCGCCTTCTGGAAGCGGCTGGTCAACTCCGGGTCGGCGTACAGGACATCGAAGGGATTGCCGTCCGCTCCCCCCACGTTGTTCTGCGGCTCACCGGTCCGCAGCGCCTCGGTCAAGTGCCCCCAGGACTGGTACCACTGCTCCTGCGCCATCTCCAACAGGCCCCCGATGTACGTGTCCTGGGCGCGGTCGAGGAAGGCCGCCGTGTCGGGCGTGTTCGCGTACACCCCGTCCGTCCGCTCCAGCAGGCCGAGCGCGACCTGGCTGTCGAAGAAGTCGCGGGCGCCGCGCGGGTGCAGACCGAGGCGGGCGGCGAGCGCGGACGCGTCGGCCGGGCCGTGGGCGGCGAGGTCCGAGTACACCCCCAGCTCCACGGCGGTCAGCAGCACCTTGGACTGCCAGAATCCGAGGCCGAGTTGGACCAGCCGGTCCTGGGGGTTGCCGACGGGCGGGCGGGACGCAGTGCTCACGGCGTGTCCTTCCTGGGGTGGGGTACGGGCGCAGGCGGGTGGGTCACAGGGGTCACAGCACGACGGCGGGGAAGGGCGGTGACGGCAGCGGCACCCGGCGCCTGAAGGCCGTGGCAGCCGTAACGGCGGTGGCGCGAGCCCCCGCGCGCGGATAGCTCCCGAGGAAGCTGGCCCGCGCCCCGACGTCGGAGAGCGAGGCGACGGCGTGGCGGACCCGCTGGTCGTCGATGTGGCCCTCGACGTCCACGAAGAAGCGGTAGTCGCCCAGGCGCAGCCCGGTCGGCCACGCCTGGACCCACGCGAGGCTGACGCGTCCCGCCGTGAAGACGGACAGGATTCCGGGCAGCGCGGCCGGTGTGCCGTCGCCTGCCGACACCAGCAGGGACGTACGGTCCCGGCCGGTGCGGGCGGGCGGCACCCCGGCGCGGCGGACCATGACGAAGCGGGTCACGGCGTTCTCGCGCTCGCCGATGTCGGTGGCGAGCACGCGCAGCCCGTACCGCTCGGCGACGGCGGGCGCCGCGACGGCCGCGTCGCGCGGGTCGCCGGACCGGGCCAGGTCGCGGGCGGCGCCCGCCGTCGAAGCGGCGGCCTCCGTCACGGCGTTCGGGAGCCTCAGGCCGAGCCAGCGCCCGCACTGGGCGAGCGCGTGCGGGTGGCTGCGGACCCGCTCGACGCCGTCGAGAGTGGCGCCGGGCAGGCCCAACAGCGCGAAGCTGACGCGCAGTTCGGTCTCGCCGACGATGTGCAGGTCGTCGGTGGCGGCGAAGCCGTCGAGGGTGGCGGGCACCACGCCCTTCAGGGAGTTCTCCACCGGCACCATCGCGGCGGCGCAGTGGCCGCGCCGTACGGCCTCCAGGGCGTCGGCGACGGTCGGATACGGCTCGCACACCGGCCCCGACCCCGACCCCGACCCCGGCCCCGGCCCCGGTCCCGGCACCCGCGTGCCGAGCGCGGAGCGCAGCGCCGCCTCCGTGAAGGTGCCCTCGGGCCCCAGATAGGCGTACCTCATGAGGGCCGCTCCCTCAGCTCTCGATGAGGCGGTGGAAGAGGACGGTGTCGAAGATGTCCTCCATGGCGGTGGCCCGGCCGTCGCGCATCGTCCAGGAGTGGACGAACTGAAGGGTCTCGGTGTGCCCGGTCAGCGAGGTGACCTGCCGGATGCCGAAGACCACGATCCGGTCGCCGGACTCGATGAACTCCAGCGGCTCCAGGCGCATTCCGCCCAGCACGGTGGGGACGTGGGCGAGGAACTCCTTCACGCCCGCGTGCCCCTTCTTCGTACCGCCGAGCCCGTAGGTGTCCATCCCGTCCGGGTGCACCCAGTCGACGTCCGGGTGCAGGATCGCGAGCAGCCCTTCGACGTCGCGTTCCGCGAAGGCGCGGTAAGCGGCCCGGACCGCCTCGGAGTTGCTACGCCCGGACACCGGCGCCCACCTCCCCGGCGCTGTGCTCGCGCAGGTGCCCGGGGTACATCGCGGCCAGGGTGCGGCGGATGCCGTCGCGCCAGCCGACCTCGCAGGGGCCGGTCAGCTCGCGGCGCAGCGCCGGGTCGAACTGGTAGGTCTCGCGGGTGACTTCGGACGGCACGAGCGTGGCGGTGACCCCGGTCAGCTCCTCCAGGTACCGCACGCAGTCGGTGATGCCGACCGCTTCGTCGCCGCCCCAGTTGACGAGCGTGGTGGGGACGGCGGCGGCCTCCCACAGGCGCGGGACCTGGCGGACGAGGTCGTCGGTGTAGAGGAGCGAGCACCAGTTCTGGCCCTCGACGGGCACGGGGATCGGCTCGCCGGCCAGCATCCGCTTGAAGTAGAGCATCGGGACGCCGCCGTAACCGCCGGGCCCGTAGGCGATGTTGAGCCGCGCGATGGTGGTCGGCAGGCCGAGCACCTGGCCGAAGGCGCGGACGGTGCCCTCGGCGGCGATCTTCCCTACCGGGTACGCGGGCAGCCAGTCGGCCTTGCCGTCCACGGGGTCGGTCTCGGTGTAGCGGTGGTCGAGGGTCTGGCGGGCGTAGAGCGCGCCGGTGGACACGTACAGGAAGGCGTCGGCGCTGCGGCAGTGGGTCATCAGCCGCCCGGCGGCGATGGAGTTGACGGCGACGGCCGCGTTGAAGTCGCCGTCCTCGCCACGCCGGACGGCGGAGTGGACGACGTGGGTGAAGTCGTCGGGGAGGCCCTTGAGGGTGTCGGGGCCGAGGTCGTCCATGTCCCAGCGGAAGGTGGTGATGCCGCTCGCGGTGAGTTCGGCGGCGACGCCGGGGGTCCCGAAGCGGCCGAGACACCAGACGTCGTTGTCGGCGGCGAGCGCTTCGGCGACGGGCCTGGCGACCTGCCCCGTGCCGCCGGTGACCAGGATCTTCTTGCCCTTCACGCTGTCACGTCCCCGGTGTCGGTGTCGGTGTCGGTGTCGGTGTCGGTTTCCGCGTCCGCGTATGCGTCTGCGTCTGCGTCTGCGTCACCCATGGCGCGGTCCAACTCCGTGCGCAGGATGGCCTGGAAGGCGGCGACGTGCTGCGGGCCCATCAGCGTGTAGTGCTCGCCCGGTACGTCGATGTAGTCGTTGGGCCCGGTGGTGTAGTCGTCCCAGCGGCGCAGTTCGTTCTCCAGCCAGTCCTGCTTGGTGCCGCGCAGCGGGACGGCGTAGAAGACCTTCATCGAGCGGACGGTGCCGCTCGGCTGGTAACCGCGGCCCAGGTCCGTGAGGCCGTCGGCGAGTTCGGCCCAGGCGGCGAACTTCTCCGCCGTCAGGTCGAGTTCGGCGAGCCGGTCGGCGGGGGCGATGTCGATGAAGTGCTGGAGCTGCCGTTCGCGGGGCAGCCCGCGCAGGGTGCCGGGGATCTCCAGCGACTGCTTCTTGTTGATCAGGGCCAGGAAGAAGGCGAGGTTGGCGGCGGTCTCGACGAAGTCCAGTTCCTCCATGCGGTACTTGATGTGCGGCGGGAGGTTGAAGCTGCCGACGAAGTCGACGCGTTCGCCCCGCGCCTCAAGGACCTTGGCGATCTCGAAGGCCACCGCGCCGCCGTAGGAGTAGCCCGCGACCGCGTACGGCCCGTGCGGCTGCTTGGCGCGGATCGCGTCCACGTAGGCGGCGACCATCTCCGCGAAGGTGGCGAAGGGCTTCTCGCCGCGGTTGAAGCCGCGGGCGCGCAGCGCGTAGAAGGGCCGGTCGGCCACGAAGTACTTGGCGAGGTTGACGAAGACGAGGACTTCGCCGACGCCGGGGTGCACGCAGAACAGCGGGGTCTTGCCGCCGCTGAGCTGCATGGGGACGATCGGGTCGTACGGCCGCTCGCCGGTCGTGGTGTCCCCGGCGGCGAGGTCGGCGGTGATCCGGGCGGCCAGGTCGCGGACGGTGGGGGCGGTCAGCACGGTGATGATCTGGAGGTCGGCGACGCCGAGGCGCCGGGCGACACTGAGCCGCAGCCGCAGGATGTCGAGCGAGGTGCCGCCGAGGTCGAAGAAGCTGGCGGTGGCGCTGATCCGGTCGGCGGTGGTGTCGAACATCTCGGCGTAGATCGCGGCCAGTTGCCACTCGGTCTCGCCCTCGGGCGCGGTGTAGCCGCCGAGTTGACGCGAGGTCAGTTCCTGTACGGCCGCGGTGGCGGCGGCGAAGTCGCCGTTCTCCAGGCGCTTGCGCAGCAGGGAGCGCTGGATCTTGCCGAGGCTGGTCTTGGGGAAGGCGCTCTCGGGCAGCGGCAGCAGCAGCGCGGGGCGGAAGCCCCAGTGCATGACGACGGTGGAGCGGACGGCGGTGAGCAGCCGGAAGAGTCCGGCTTCGTCGGCCGCGGGGATCTCGGGGTGGAAGGCGACGACGAGCTGTTCGGTGTCGGCGCCGGGCACGCGCGTGGGGAAGGCGGCGACGAACGAGCGGGCGACGCCGTCCAGTTGCTCCAGGGCGGTCTCGATGTCGTGGCTGTAGTAGTTGACGCCGTTGACGATGACGCTGTCCTTGCTGCGGCCCACCAGGGTGAGCCGTCCGCCGTCGATCCGGCCGAGGTCGCCGCTGCGGAACCAGCCGTCGGCGGTGAACGCGTCGGCGGTGGCCTGGCCGTTGTTGTAGTAGCCGCCGGTGATCATCGGCCCGCGGAGCTGGAGTTCACCGACCTGCCCCTCCGCCAGCGGCCGGTGGGTCTCCTCGTCCGCCACCCGGATGGCCAGGCCCTCCACGGGCAGCCCGAGGTTGGCGAACTCCTGCCCGGCGTCCAGCTCGGGGAAGCCGGTGGAGTAGACGCTGCCCGCGCACGTCTCGGTCATCCCGAAGGCGGGCCACAGCGCGAAGGACGACAGGCCGTACGGGGCCAGTTCGTCGAGGAAGGTACGGCCGGTGGCGCACACGATGGCCTCGCCGCCGCTGATGATGTGGCGCAGGCGGGACAGGTCGAGCGGTTCGCCGCCGCTCGCGCCCTCGGTGACCGAGGACGCCCCGCTCACGGCCGCGTTGACCAGGCCCAGCAGGAAGTTGGGCGTGAAGGTCATGGTGACCCGGTGGCGGGAGAGCAGCCGCAGGAAGTCCAGCGGCTCCTTGAGCACCACCTGCGGCTCGACGTGGAGTTGGAGCGCCCCCGCGTACAGCGGCAGCAGGTGGCACTCCAGCAGCGCCGCGACATGGTCGAAGGACACCCAGTTCAGCGAGGTGTCGGCGGGGGTGAGGCGGTGGAAGCCGTTCTTGCCCGCCATCGACGCCAGCAGGTTGGCGTGGGTGAGCATCACGGCCTTGGAGTTGCCGGTCGAGCCCGAGGTCAGCACCAGCAGCGCCAGCTCACCGGGCTCCGCGTCGTACAGCTCCGCGGCGGGCTCGTGCCCGCGCAGCCCTTCCAGCGGTACGGCCGACAGGCCCGGCACGCGCGGGAGTTCGGCGGCCAGCGCCTCGTCGGCGATCAGCAGCGGCTTGTCGAGCAACTGGTCGACGTGCGCCAGTTGGGCCGCCCAGCGCTCCGGGTCGCCGCGCAGCGGCACCAGCGGGCAGGGCACGAGGCCGCCCAGCAGGCAGGCCCAGAAGACGGTGAGGAATTCGTGCGGGCGCTCCACCAGCAGCGCGACCTTGTCGCCCGCGCGCAGCCCGTGTGCGCGCAGTCCGGTGAGCGTCCGGCGCGCGTCGTCCACTAATTGCGGGTAGGTCTGGAGCCGGGTGGATTCACCGGCCATTCCGTGACAGTAGCGGATGCCCGAGTCCTGGTGCTTTTCCGCGGCGCGCAGCAGCAGGTGCGCGATATTGCGGACGTTCTCGTCGGCGGCGGGATTTTCCGAAGCCTCGCGTAATCGCGGCGCATTGGACATGACTGTGCCGGGTCCTTTCGTCGCACTGTCCGGTTCACCAAGGGAATCCGTGTCAGCAAGCAAGCCTCTGAGCAGCACAGTTGACCGGCGAAGGCGTGACGCCGACACCGTACCGATGTAGCACAGGGGTAACGAAGGAGGTACCTCAGGCAAACTGCCGGAAACACTCGACATTGAGAGAACCGGCCAGCGCGGATTATTTCCGGAAACGCTGGGTGAGGTCGATGGTTGAACTTTAGGAGGTCGCTCACCGCGCATTCAAGGCGGCCAGGACGACATGGCTCAAAGCAGCCTGACGCGACCGCCGCGCAGCATGAATTCCGCAGTTGGCGGCGCTCCACGTGAGATGAGCCACAACGCGGCGGCGCTGGCCGAAAACACGTGACGTACCCGCCCGACCGCACAGCGCCACCCGCCGACCCGCGCCGCCCGGTACCGGACAACCGGCCGCTTATGCTGCTGCTGCCCAGGGAAAACACCCAGCAGGGCTCTGGCCACAGCAGAGCCCGGGGCCCCGGAGCAGAACCGAGCAGGCACCGTCCGTGGAAGGCAGCACCACATGAGCCCCCGTACCGCAGTGGTCACCGGCGCGAGCAGCGGCATCGGAGCCGCCACCGCGCGCAAGCTCGCCGAGGCGGGCTTCCATGTCGTGCTCACCGCGCGCCGCGCGGACCGGCTGGAAGCGCTGGCCAAGGAACTGACGGAGCAGGGGAGTTCGGCGTCCGTGTACGGGCTGGACGTCACCGACCGGGCGGCCGTGGACGCGTTCGCGGCGGGTCTGGACCAGTACCCGCCGGTGCACGTCCTGGTGAACAACGCGGGCGGCGCCGTCGGCACCGAGCCGGTGGCCACCGCGGACCCGGCCGACTGGCGGGCGATGTTCGAGGTCAACGTGCTGGGCGTGCTCAACGTGACGCAGGCGCTGCTGCCCGCGCTGACCGCCTCCGGCGACGGCACCGTCGTCGTGCTGTCCTCGACCGCGGGCCTGGCCACGTACGAGGGCGGCGGCGGTTACGTGGCCGCCAAGCACGGCGCGCATGTGATCGCCGAGACGCTGCGCCTGGAGCTGAACGGCAAGCCGGTGCGCGTCATCGAGATCGCGCCCGGCATGGTGCGTACCGACGAGTTCGCCCTGACCCGCTTCCGCGGTGACGCCGACCGCGCCGCCGCCGTCTACGCGGGCGTCGCCGAGCCGCTGACCGCCGACGACGTGGCCGACACCGTCTCCTGGGCGGTGACCCGGCCCGCGCACGTGAACGTCGACCTCCTGGTGCTGCGCCCGCGCGCGCAGGCCAGCAACTACAAGGTGCACCGCGAGGAGCCGCAGTGATATCCGAGCCGGAGCTGACGGGCGGCGGACCCCACGAGCGCGGCGAGCCGGACTACGGGGTGCTCGGCACGCCCGACGCCGCCGATACGGCCGACGGTCCCGGCGCCTCGGGCCGCACGGCCGACCTCGTCGTGGACTTCGAGGGCGGCCCGCCCCCGCCTCCGGCCGCCGCCTCCCGCGTACGACCGCCGTGGGTGTGGGTGCTCGGCGCGGCCGTCGTCACCTCCGCGCTGTGGGCGGGCGGCCTGTTCGTGTACGACCGGGGCCACAGCGACCTGCCGGACCTGCACGGTTACCACATCGCCGACAGCCCCTGCGAGGGCCCGACCCTCCAGCCGCTGACCGCCGCCGTCCGGGCCAACAGCCCGGGGAAGCTCTCGGTGGAGACGCCCGAGACGTCGTCGCCCGCGATGCAGCACCTCGGCCCCGCCCTCGACCAGGTCGCCTGCGACTTCTCCACCCAGGCGCCGTACGCGCGGGGCGCCACGATGTCCTACATCGTCGCCGTCGCCGTCGACCTGCACAAAAAGACCGATCCCCGCGTCGAGTTCGAGGACCAGGTGCGGATGATGACCGGCAGCCTCCAGGCCGCGAGCGAGGTCTCGTCGGTGCCGGGACTCGGCGACCAGGCGTACTTCCTCACGCGCAGCGACGAGGGCCAGGAGCTGAAGATCCTGCACGGCGGCGCGGTCATCTCGCTCACCCTCAACGCCTACAGCGACGTCAACGTCTCCGAGGACACCATCAACGGCCTCGACGGGGGCGGCTATCCGCTCTCCCCCGACCTCGTCCAGTACCAGCCCGCGCTGATCGAGACGGCGCGGAACATCATGGGCGTGCTCCGGAAGTAGCCGCGGGCCGCGTGTCGCCCTCATGACGTTGCCTGCGGGCACGGCGTACGCGGCGCGCGAGCCGTACCGCCCGCGCCGTCACCGGCTGCCCGATCAGGACACCGGCCAGGACGAGCGCCAGGCCGCCCCACTGCTGCGCGCCCAGCGTCTCGGCCGCGACCAGCGTCCCGAGCAGGACGCCGGTGACCGGGTTGAGCAGGCCGATCAGCCCGACCCCGGCCGCCGTGAGGTGCCGCAGCCCGGTGAACCAGGCGGCGAAGGCGACGGCCGTACCGACCGTGGTGACGTAGCCGAAGCCCAGCAGCGCGCGGCCGTCCAGGGCGGGCGGCGCGCCCTCAACCGCGGCGGCGACCGGCAGCAGGACGAGCGCGCCCGCGACGAGCTGCCAGGCCGTGGAGGACAGGACGTCCACGGCGCCGCCCCAGCGCTTGGCCAGGATGTAGCCGATCGAGGACATGGTCATGGCGGCGACGGACGCGAGCAGGCCGAGCGGGTCGATGCCGTCCGAGCCGTCGAGCACCATCAGGCACACGCCCGCGATGCCGACGCAGGCGCCGAGCAGCGGCAGCGCGCGCGGGCGCTCGGACAGCAGCGGCCAGGCGAGCAGCGTCATCACGACGGGCGAGGTGGCCATGACGGTGGACGCGACGCTGGTCGGCAGGAGCTGCGCGGCGACGTACACGAGCGCGAAGAACGCGCCCATGTTGAGCGTGCCGAGCACCAGCGACTTCCACCACCACGCGCCGCGCGGCGCCCGCCTGCGGACCGCCAGCAGGAGCAGCCCGGCGGGCAGGGCGCGCAGCACCGCGCCGTACAGCGGGTAGTCGGCGGGCAGTGCCTCGCGGGTGACGTAGTACGTCGTGCCCCAGGCGACCGGGGCGACGGCGGTGACGAGGGACCACCGCACATTAGCTTCCATGGAAGCTAATGTAGCTTCCTCGGAAGGTATTGTGGAGGGCATGAGCGCACGCAGATCGCTGGATTCGCCCGAACCGCTCGATCACGTCGCCCGGATCCAGCGGGAGTGGGCCCGCGAACGGCCGGACGTGGACGTACGGCCGCAGGGCGTCATCGGCCGGCTGCACCGGCTCGCGGGCCGCCTCACCGAGGAGCTGTGCGTCGTCTACCGCGAACACGGCCTCGGCGAGGGCGACTTCGACGTCCTGGCCGCGCTGCGCCGCGCGGGCGCCCCCTTCGAGCGGGCGCCCTCGGAGCTGGCCGAGCACACCATGGTCACGACCGGCGCGATGACCAAACGGATCGACCGCCTGGAGCGCGCGGGTCTGGCGACCCGGCGCCCCAGCGAACTCGACGGCCGGGGCCGGGTGGTCGCGCTCACCGCGCACGGCCGCGAGGTCATCGACCGCGCCTTCACGGCCCACATGGCCAATGAGCGCCGCCTGCTGGGCGCCCTGACCGGCGACGAGGCCGCCCAGCTCGAAGTCCTGCTGACGAAGTGGCTGGCGCGGGTCGAACCGCCCGGCGAGTGACCCGGCCGGTCCGTGGCGGACTCAGTCCTCCGGGTCGAGGTCGACGCGCATCGTGAGCAGGTTGGTCCCGAACGCCCGGACCGCCGCGCTGTTGAACTTCGGCAGCCGCTTCAGCCGCTCACGCGGGTCGTCGTCGTCCACGAGGGTGGCCGTACCGGCGTGCCACTTGCCCTTGATCTGTACGCGGACGCGCGGGTCCGCCTCGATGTTCCGCACGTACTGCGACTGCCGGCCGAATTCGCTGACCCACCAGAAGGTGGTCCCCTCCAGCGCACCCCCCACCGGCGTCCGCCGCGGCTTCCCGCTGACCCGCCCGGTCGTCTCCACCACCGCCGCCCCCGGCGTGAACGCCGCCGTCCGCCGCGCCACCGGATTCACCACCCACCGCTGCCCCCAGACCACCAGCCCACGACCCGCCACACCCACCACTCCCTCATCCACCCGCACCAACCCAACACCCCCACTTCTACCCCCCACCCACCTTCGGCGGGCACCCCCGGCCGGGGCGGGATCGCACAGCGCGGGCACGGGCCCCCGCCCGACGAGCCACCGCCAGCACCTCGGCAGCCCCCGCTTTCGGCGGGCACCCCCGGCCGGGGCGGGATCGCGCAAGGCGGGCGCGGGCACCCCGCCCGACGAGCCACCGCCGACCCCTCGGCACCCCCCCCCGCCTCCGGCGAACACCCCACACGCGGCAGCGGGTTCACACCCGCCCGGCGCGGGCCCGCCCAGCGGAAGCCCGCCGCCCCGTCGACAACCCGCCGCCTTCGGCGGACGCGCCCGGCCGGGGCGGGGTTGCACAGGGTGGACACGGGCCCCGCGCCCGACGAGCCACCGCCAGCCCCTCGACAGCCCCCGCTTTCGGCGGACGCACCCGGCCGGGGCGGGATCGCGCAAGGCGGGCGCGGGCGGCCCCGCCCGACGAGCCACCGCCGACCCCTCGACACCCCGCGCCTCCGGCGAACACCCCACGCGCGGCAGCGGGTTCGCACCCGCCGGGCGCGGGCCCGCTCGGCGGAAGGCCGCCGACCCTTCGGCAACCCCCCGCCTCCGGCGGGCACCCCCGGCCGGGGCGGGGTTGCACAGGGTGGACACGGAACCGTCGCCGGATGGCGGGATGGTGCTGATGTGGTGTGGGTTGACGTGAGCATGTTTGGCGGAGCCAATTCATTGGGGATGATTCCCGCGGCGTTCTTCGCGCGTAGATCCTTACGACAGCAGGGCCGTTGACGCTGGAGCCGCTTGATGCCACACCTTGTGCAGCCAGAGATCAGAGCGTTACCCCGTCCCCCCACTCACCCCCACACCCCCCACCCTCACCCCCCACCGTCACCGCCATCGCGGTCTACCGCTCAGAGCCATCTTGACATGCCCACCTCAGCGCACCCCGGCGCAACTCGTTGCTGAAGTGATCGCTGAAGCGATCGTCCCGCCGATGGAGGTTCCGTGAACCGCACCAAGTCCCTCTCCATGCTGGCCACGTTGGTCATGGGCGCCGCCCTGGCCCTCGTGGGCGTCAGCCCGGCCCACGCCGCAGGCCCCGCCTATGTCGCCCTGGGCGACTCGTACTCGGCCGGAAACGGCGCGGGAAACTACGACAGCGCCAGCGGCGACTGTCACCGCAGCTTCAGCGCCTACCCGTACCTGTGGAAGAACGCGCACGCCCCGTCCTCCTTCGCCGACACCGCCTGTTCCGGCGCGGTGACCTCGGACGTGCTGAACAACCAGCTCGGCCCCCTCAACTCCTCCACCGGCCTGGTCACCATCACCATCGGCGGCAATGACGCGGGCTTCTCCGACGTCATGACCGCCTGCGTGACCGGCTCCGACAGCGACTGCGTCAACCGGGTGAACACGGCGGAGAACTTCGTCAGGAACACGCTGCCCGCCCGTCTCGACGCGGTCTACAACGCGATCCACGCCAAGGCCCCCTCGGCGCACGTCGTCGTCCTGGGCTACCCCGACATGTACACCCTCAACACCTTCTGCGTCGGCCTCAGCGCCACCAAGCACGCCAAGATCGACGAGGCCGCCGACGTGCTCGACACCACCACCGCGGCCCGCGCCGCCGCGCACGGCTTCTCCTTCGGCGACGTCCGCTCGACGTTCAAGGGCCACGAGCTGTGCTCGGGCGACGCCTACCTCCACTCGCTGGTCATCTCGCCGAGCTGGGAGTCGTACCACCCGACCGCGACCGGCCACTCCAGCGGCTACCTGCCGGTGCTCAACGCCAACGACTGACGCCCGCCCCGACCCGCCCGAAGGCCCCCCGCCCGCTCAACCCCCCACCGGGCAGGGGGCCTTCGCGTACGCACGTCGCGGCGGCGGCGGCCTCAGAATTCGACGTCCTTCGTCGCGACCGTCCCCGCCGTGCGGCCGGGGGCCGCCTGGAAGCTCCAGTAGAGATTGGTGTGGGCGATCACCTGGGCCGGGGGCGGCGCGCCCCACTCGGTCAGATCCTCCGTCGTGTGGGCGTCCCCGACCAGCGTCGTGTCGTATCCCCGCACGAACGCGCCGTGCAGCGTGGAGCGGACGCACGCGTCGGTCTGGCCGCCGACGACGATCAGGCGCCCGACGCCGAAACCGGCCAGGACCTCCTCCAGGTCGGTGTCCTCGAAGGAGTCGCCGTACACCTTGTCGATGTGCGGCTCGGCGTCGTCCGCGCCCAGTTCCGGCGCGATCCGCCACGGCTCGCTGCCCTTCGTCCGGTCTTCGCCGGAGTCCTGGACCCAGACCACCGGGGCCTGTTTCTCCCGCGCCCGCGCGACCAGCGCGGCGATGTTGGCGACCACCGCGTCCCGTTCATGGCAGCCGTCGAGCACGCCCACCTGCGAGTCCACCACGAGGAGTGCGGTGTGCGGCCGGTTCTTGAGAGTGGTCATGGTCTTTCCCCCTTGCTCACGCGCCGTTCTGCTCACGCCCTGCGTCGCACAGAGCGTCACGTCCTGCGTCACGTCCTGCGTCCCGTCCTGCGTCCCGTCCGGCGTCACGCTCCGTGTCGGTCTCCGCCACCGTAACCCCCGCCACTGACAACGGGCCCGAGGATCTCTTTGCCGTATCGAGCCGCGCATTCAGGTGATTCCGGTACGAAGGGCGATTTTCAGCCACCTAGTATCTGGTTCCGTGACAGACGGGAAGAGCCGGCGGCGACCGGCCGACCACACCAGCGGGGCGGGCGGCAGCGCGACCGACGTGGTCGTCCTCGGGGCCGGTCCCGCCGGGCTCGTGCTCGGCAACATCCTTGTGGACCGGGGGATCGACTGCGTCGTGCTGGAACGGGCCGGGGCCGCGCGGGTGCGGACCCGTGCGCGCGCCGGATTCCTGGCGGCCAACACCGTACGGATTCTCGAACGGCACGGCCTCGCCGAGGGGTTGCGGCGGCGCGGGCAGCCCCACAGCACCTGCGAGTTCCGTACCGAGGACGGCCGGTTCCGGCTGGACTACGGCGCGCTCGGACAGTGCGAACCGCACACCGTCTACCCCCAACAGGACCTGGTGAGCGACCTGTTGACCCGGTTCCAGGAACGCGGCGGGCAGATTCGTTTCGGCACCGAGGCCGTGGCCGTACGCGACGCCGACGGCGAGCGGCCCGAGGTCGTCGTGCGCGAGGCCGACGGACGGCCGGGCCTGTGGCGGGCGCGGTACGTGGCCGGTTGCGACGGGCGGCACGGCGCCGCCCGGCGTTCGCTGCCGCCCGGCGCCGTCCGCCACCACCGCGATCACGGCGTGACCTGGCTCGGTCTGCTCGCCGAGGCGCCGCCCAGCCTGGACGCGGTCGGATACGCGGTGCACGAGCGCGGGTTCGCCGGGCACATGGCCAGGACCAGCGAGGTCACCCGCTACTACCTCCAGTACGAGCGCGGCGCCCCGGCCGACGCGTGGCCGGCGGAGCGGATCTGGGACGAGCTGGAACTGCGCATGCGGGCACGGGAGTTCGGGCCGCTGCGGCGCGGCCGGTTCGTCCAGCGGTCCGTCGTCGACCTGGAGTCCGACGTGCTCGAACCCCTGCGCCACGGCGCGCTGTTCCTCGTCGGCGACGCCGCCGGTCTGATCAGCCCGTCCGCCGCGAAGGGCGCCAATCTGGCCGTACTCGAAGCGGCGGTCCTGGCCGACGCCCTGGCCGCCGATCTCACGGCCGGGGACCCGCGCGGCCTCGACGCCTACTCGGCGCGCTGCCTGACGCACATCTGGCGGGCGCAGGAGTTCTCGCACTGGATGATCGGGCTGCTGCACGGCCCGACCGGCGCGGACGGCGAGTCGCTGTTCCACAACTCCCTGCGCCGCGCCCGCCTCGCCTCACTGCGCACGTCGCGCAGCCAGCAGGACTGGTT
This sequence comes from Streptomyces sp. NPDC003300, assembly GCF_040610915.1. Taxonomy (NCBI): domain Bacteria; kingdom Bacillati; phylum Actinomycetota; class Actinomycetes; order Kitasatosporales; family Streptomycetaceae; genus Streptomyces; species Streptomyces sp. NPDC003300. Next base: position 193,288 of record NZ_JBEXNE010000011.1, read on the forward strand.
CGCCGAGCACTACGTCGGCGTCTAGCCGTTCCGGCCCGCCGCCCCAACCACCCGCCCGCACAACGCCGTTCACGCACGCCCGTACGTGCGGCCGTATCCCGCACCGCCGCATCCCCGCACCCGTCTCGCGTACACCCGTACGCGGACGACCGAACCCCGGAACGAATGAGGGTCCCCCCGCACATGATCACGGCACTGTCGGGCGAGACGTCCGACGCGTCCCGCCTGCGCGCGACGGTCGACTTCGTCAGAGAGCAGGACACCGCCACGCTGCTCCGGCTCCTGCTTCCCGGGCTCGACGGCCCGGAGTTGCGGGCGCTGGCGGAGCGCTGCGCCTTCTCGCACGCGGCGCTGCTCGTCTTCCCGTCCGGCCGGGCGGAGTTGGAGGCCACGCTCGCCGACTGCGGGCTGGTGGCGGACGCGCCGCCGACGCCGAGCGTCGTCGTACGCGAGCGGCTGGCCGTACGGCACAAGCGGCGCGCGGCGGAGCTGGACGTCGCGATTCTGCGGCCTGCGGTGGAGTGCCGGGACGGGGTACGGCGGACGGTCGAGGTGTTCGCGCTGACCGTGCCACCGGGCTCCGGCCTCGGCGAGGTCGCGGCGTACGAGCGGGAGCGGCAGCACGAGACGCATGTCGCCTTCGAGGTCGAGGCACCGGACCCGCTGGTGCTGCGCGGTCTGTGCGCGGCCTTCGGGCAGTACGGCGCGACGCCCGACGGCGGCGGCTACAACCCGCACGAGAACGGCACGGTGTTCTACTTCGCCGCGCCCGCCGAGGCCAAGGCCGGTTACGGGCGGGTGGAGTTGTACGTGCCGGGCGACCACCGCGACCTGCTCGACGCGCACTTGGAGGCGCATCGGGCGCGGCAGCCCGCCGAGACCTTGCTGCGGCTGCTGACCGGGGCGTGGACGACGCAGGCGCTGGCCGCGTTCGCGCGGCTGGAGGTGGCGGACGCGATGGACGGGGAGCGGGGCGTCGGCCTGACCGAACTGGCCCACACGGTCGGCGCGTTGGCACCCAACCTGGCCACCTTGCTGCGGTACCTCACCATGCTCGGCGTGGTGAGCGAGGACCGCGACGGCTTCCGGCTCACGGACACCGGCGGGCTGCTGCGGGCGGACGCCGAGGGGTCGATGCGGTCGCTGGCGCTGATGTACGGGGGGCCGTTCTACGCGTCCTTCGCCGGGCTCGACCACACCGTGCGCACCGGACAGGTCGCCTTCGAACGGCACTTCGGCGAGAACCACTTCGAGCACTTCGCCCGCGATCCCGAACTCGCCGGGCTGTTCGACCAGTCGATGGCCGCCGGCGCCCGGATGTTCGCCCCGCTGCCCGACCACCCGGTCCTCGTCGCGGCGGCCGGAGGGGCGGCCGGAAGGGCGGCCGAAGGAGCGGCGGCCGAAGGAGCCGAAGGAGCCACCGTGGTCGACATCGCGGGCGGCAACGGCGAACTGCTCGGCCGAATCCTTTCCGCACACCCCCGCCTGCGCGGTGTCCTGCTGGAGCGCCCGCACACCGTCGAGACCGCCCGCCGCCTGCTCGGCGCGGCCGGTCACACCGGGCGGTGCGCCTTCCTCCCGGGCTCCTTCGCCGACGTGCCCGCGGGCGGCGACGTCTACATTCTGTCCCGCGTCCTGCACGACTGGGACGACGACCGCTGCCGCGAGATCCTGCGGCACTGCGCCCGCGCGATGTCCCCGGCCGCCGAACTGCTCGTCGTGGAACGCGTCTTGCCCGACGACGGCTCGGCCTCCCTGGCCACCGCCTGGGACCTGCACATGATGTGCAACGTCGGCGGTCGCGAACGCCGCGCCGACCACTACGCCCGGCTGTTCGCCGACGCGGGCCTCACCCTTGTCGGCCGCTCGCCCCTCCCCCTGGACGGCACCGTCCTGCACGTCCGCAGGGCCTGAGCCGTGCCCCCGCACACGAAGCCGAAGCCGAAGCCGTAGCCATAGCCGCAGCCGAAGCCGTAGGAAGGAACCCGCCACGGGCGCACGGCTCCAGGAGCCGTGCGCCCGACGCGTCAGCCCTTGACGCAGACGACCTGCTTCAGCTTGGCCACCACCTCGACCAGGTCGCGCTGCTGGTCGATGACCTGGTCGATGGGCTTGTAGGCGGCCGGGATCTCATCGACGACGCCGGAGTCCTTGCGGCACTCGACGCCGCGGGTCTGGTCCTCCAGATCGCGGGTGGTGAAGCGGCGCTTGGCCGCGTTCCGGCTCATGCGGCGGCCGGCGCCGTGGGAGGCGGAGTTGAACGCGGCGGAGTTGCCGAGGCCGCGGACGATGTAGGAACCGGTCCCCATGGAGCCGGGGATGATGCCGTGGTCGCCGGAGCCCGCGCGGATGGCGCCCTTGCGGGTGACCAGGAGGTCCATGCCGTCGTAGCGCTCCTCCGAGACGTAGTTGTGGTGGCAGGAGATGACCTCGTCGAAGGTCGGCCGGGCCTTCTTGAACTCCTTGCGGATGACGTCCTGGAGGAGCGCCATCATGATGGCGCGGTTCTTCTTGGCGTACTCCTGCGCCCAGAACAGGTCGTTGCGGTACGCGGCCATCTGCGGGGTGTCCGACACGAAGACCGCGAGGTCGCGGTCGACCAGGCCCTGGTTGTGCGGGAGCTTCTGCGCCTGGCCGATGTGGAACTCGGCCAGCTCCTTGCCGATGTTGCGGGAGCCGGAGTGCAGCATCAGCCATACGGCGCCGGACTCGTCGAGGCAGACCTCCACGAAGTGGTTGCCGCCGCCGAGCGTGCCCATCTGCTTGGTCGCGCGGTCGGCGCGGAACCTCACGGCCTCCGCGAGCCCGTCGAAACGGTCCCAGAAGGAGTCCCAGCCGGAGGTCGCCATGCCGTGGAAGCGGCCGGGCGCGACCGGGTCGTCGTGCATGCCGCGTCCGACCGGAATCGCCTGCTCCACCTGGGAGCGCAGCCGGGAGAGGTCGCCGGGCAGGTCGTTCGCCGTCAGGGAGGTCTTGACCGCGCTCATACCGCACCCGATGTCGACGCCGACCGCCGCGGGGCAGACCGCGCCGTGCATCGCGATGACGGAACCGACCGTGGCGCCCTTGCCGTAGTGGACGTCCGGCATGACGGCCAGGCCCTTGATCCACGGCAGCGAGGAGACATTGCGGAGCTGCTGCATCGCGACGTCCTCGACCGTGGTCGGGTCCGTCCACATCCGGATCGGCACCCGGACACCCGGCACCTCGGTATAAGACATGACAATCCCCCGTAAACGGCAAAATCAAGGATGCCTCACGCGATAAAACCGCCCCAAGAGGTGGTTTGGGTGAAGCTTGCGGTAGACATTGTGTCCACGGCGCACCCGCTCACGCCAAAGGTTTAGCGCGCGGGAGCGGCAGAACCTGAGGGGAAGGGGGCCCGCCCAGTGCGGTCCACGCGAAGTGTCCCGGCGGCGCGAGGTGCCCAGGCGACGCGACGTGCTCCGGCGGGACGCGGCCTCCCGGCCGCCGTCGGCACGGCAGTGACCGCGGTGGCGCTGGCCCTGGCCACGCTCGGCGCGTGCACCGGCGGCGGGGACTCGGCGGGTTCCGCCTCGGACCAGAAGGCGCAGCTCGCGGGCGGCGGCAGTGCGAGCACGGTCTCGCCCGCGCCGCCCGGCAAGTACCAGACGCTGCCCGCCCCCTGCACGGCCGTCGGCCAGGAGCTGCTCAAGTCCCTGGTCCCCGCCGTCCCCGATGTCGCGGGCTCGGAGTCGCTCACGTACGACACGGACCGCCGGGTCGGCTGCTCCTGGCGCGGCACCCGGGCCGACGGCACGTCGAACACCCTGAAGATCGACCTCGAACGCGTCGTGTCGTACGACCCGGCCGTCAGCGACGAGGTCCAGGCCGACCTCGACTTCTCCAACGAGGCGGCCGACGCCTCGATCCCGCCGCTGTCGTCCTCCGCCACCCCGAGCGGCCAGCAGACGACCGCCACGCCGACCGGCGGTACGACGAACGGCAACAATTCCACCACCGGCAGCGGTACGAACGGCGGCAACGGTACGAGCACGGGGTCGGCGACGAGTTCCGGCACGGCCGGTGGCGGCGGCACCGACCTCCTCCCCCGCCGCCTCACCGATGTGGGAAACGCCGCATTTATCAATGACGTCCTCAAGCCCCACGCACAGCCTCCCCGCCGCGACGTGACACTGGTTTTCCGCACCGCCAACGTCCTGGTGACCGTCACTTACGCGGAGTCGTCACCCCGTGGCAGTACGCCACCGGACAGCGCTGACCTGCAAAAAGGCGCCCAGCAGGTCGCGGAGCAGCTCCTGAGGAAAGTCAAGGACTGACCGGGGGCCGACAGCGCGGCCCTTTAGGGTGACCCCCATGGAACGTCGACACACCGCCTCCCGCCTCGCTCTGCTGCTCGCCTGTGCGGCCGTCCCCGCGATGGCTCTCGCGGGATGCTCGTCCGGTTCGGGATCATCCGACGCGAAGTCCTCGGCCTCCTCCTCCACGGGTTCCGGCCCGTCCGGCGGCTCGGCCACCCCGACCCTCGCGCCCGCGAAGTTCGCCGCGCTCCCGGCGTCCTGCAAGGCGATCACGCAGGCCACCGTGAACGCGCTGGTGCCGAAGGCCAAGACGCCCGGCGGCACCCCGGTGAAGTCCGACGACATCACCTCGCGCGCCGGCTGCTCCTGGACGGGCAACGGAAAGGACGGCTACCAGTACCGCTGGCTGTCGGTCACCCTTCAGCGCTTCACGTCCTCCACCGCGCTCGGCACGGCCGAGGACCAGGCGAAGAAGCGGTACACCGAGCAGGTCGGCACGTTGAACCAGGTCCCCGGCGCGGCCTCCGCCACCCTCACCGGCCTCGGCGACCAGGCGGCCTCGGTGGTCAGCAAGGCCACCGTCGCGAAGGTCACCTCGCAGAACGACTCGGTGGTCGTCCGCAGCGGCAATGTCGTGGTCCTGGTGGAGTTCAACGGCGCGGGCCTCGAAGGCAAGAAGAACCCGTCGGCCGGCGACGTACAGAGCGGTGCGCAACGGGCGGCGAAGGAGGCCGTCGCGGCGGTCGCGGCGGCGAACGCGTAACAACTCCCGCTCCCCTCGCCCCGGTATTCGCGCGTTTGTACGGCGTTCGTTCGTCAACGCCGCGCCTCTCCTTCTCACCCGTATGGCAGTCTGGGGCCCGCCGGAGCCGGTACGGCTCCGGTCCGCCAGTGAGGCTGGAGCCAAGGGGTAGGAGGGGTCGCGGGTGGCCGCGATACGTTTGACCCGGACGCACCGCATATTGATCGGCGTGGTCGTCACCGGAGCGGTGGTGATCGCGGGGATCGGCTTCGCCGGTTCGTACGCGGCCGTGCGCTCGCTCGCCCTGGACAAGGGCTTCGGCTGGTTCGCGAACGTCTTCCCGATCGGCGTGGACGCGGGCATCGTCGTCCTGCTCGCGCTCGACCTGCTGCTGACCTGGCTGCGCATCCCGTTCCCGCTGCTGCGGCAGACCGCGTGGCTGCTGACGGCCGCGACGATCGCCTTCAACGGCGCCGCCGCCTGGCCCGACCCGCTCGGCGTCGGCATGCACGCGATCATCCCGGTGCTGTTCGTGGTCTCGGTGGAGGCCGCCCGGCACGCGATCGGGCGGATCGCCGACATCACCGCCGACAAGCACATGGAGTCGGTGCGCATCACGCGCTGGATCCTCGCCCCCATCCCCACCTTCCGGCTGTGGCGCCGGATGAAGCTGTGGGAACTGCGGTCGTACGAGGAAACGATCCGGCGCGAGCAGGACCGCCTGGTCTACCGGGCGCGGCTGCGGGCGCGGTACGGCGTGGCGTGGCGTCGCAAGGCCCCGGTCGAGGCGATCATGCCGCTGCGGCTGGCGAAGTACGGGGTGCCGCTGGCGGAGACGGCCGACGCCGGACTCGAAGCGGCGGGCATCGAGATCACGCGCCCCGCCAAGGAGTTGACGGCCGGGCCCGACTCGGCCGCGCCGATCGCGGCGGAGGCCGCGGAGCCGGTGACGGCGGCGCCGTCGAAGGCCGCCGCGAACGGGACGGTCAACGGGGCGGTGAGCGGAGCCGTGAACGGGGCGGTGAACGGCCATGTGAACGGCCACGCCCTCCCGAACGGCGTTCCCGACCTCGCGGCCGAGGCGGCCGCGGCCCTCGCGGAGGCGGCCCGGCAGCAGCAAAGCGCCCAGCAGAACGGACTCGCGGGCGGACAACCGGGCGGACAGCAGGCGGGGCAGCAGGACGGGCGCCAGTTCCAGCCGCAGTCGGAGTTCGAGCACCAACAGGCGTACGAGCAGCGGCAGTTCGAGCAGTTCCAGCAGTATCAGCAGTACAACCAGCAGCCGTACCCGCAGGAGTGGCCCCAGCAGGACACGCCGGGCGCGCACGACAGCCCGTGGTTCGCCGCCGCCCAGCTCCAGGCCCAGCGCGAGCAGCAGGCGTTCATGGCGCAGCAGATGCAACAGGCCCAGCAGCAGGGGCAGCAGGGCCAACAGGGCCAACAGATCCAGCAGCAGCCGGAGCCGGAGCAGCCGCAGATCATGGTCCCGGCCGGCCCCAACCGGTCGCGCCCGCTGGGCGGTTCCGGACTGAACGGCAGCGCCGCCGCCGCGCAGCAGCGCTTCCAGCAGGGCCCCGAGCCGCAGTACGCCGCTCCGGAGCCGGAAGCGGTGCCCGCACCCGAGCCGGAGCAGCCTCCGGCGCCGGAATTCGTCTCGGGCCTCGAATTCCCCGACGGCATCTCGCAGGACGAGGCGTTCTTCGGCGCCTACCGCCGCTACGTCCGCGAATTCGGCACCTTCCCCAACGCCCGGCAGTTCGCCCGCTACCTCTCCGACATGTACACCGGTACGCCGCCGGAGGAGCGCGAGCTGGTCCCGTCCCTGCGCGACCTGCGCTACCGCTTCCAGTCCGAGTCGGACACCGAGCACATCCCGTAGACCGGGGGCCGTGAACCACAGGCCGCAGGCCGGGGGCCACGCATACGACGGGGGCGGAACCGCGGTCGCGGTCCCGCCCCCGATGCCGTACGAGCCCTTACGCGCCCGCGCCCTCGCCCGCGCCCAGCAGCGTGCGGACGCGGTCGGCGCCCACCGCGAGGAGCAGCGTCGGAAGGCGCGGACCTGTGTCGCGGCCGACCAGCAGCTCGTAGAGCAGGGCGAAGAACGACCGCTGGGCGACCTTCAGCTCAGGAGTCGGCTTGGCGTCCGGCTCAAGACCGGCCAGCACCTTGGGCACGGCGTAGACGAGGGTCGTCAGACCGTCCAGCGACCAGTGCGAGTCGAGGCCGTCCACCAGGAGCTTGAGCCCGGCGCGCTCGCTGTCGCCGAGGGCGGCGAGGCGGGCGGTGTCAGGCTCGGCGCGCACCACGGTGCGCTGCTCGGCGGGCACCTGGGTGGTGATCCAGGACTCGGCGCGGTCGAGCCGGGGCCGCACCTCGTCCAGCGAGCCGATCGGCCGGTCCGGGTCCAGCTCGGTCAGGATGCGCAGCGTCTGGGCCTCGGCGCCCGCGGTGATGTCGGCGACGGACGCCAGCGTGCGGTACGGCAACGGCCGCGCGGTACGCGGCAGCTCACCGGCGGCGGTGCGGGCGGCCCTGCTGTGCGCGGCGACGTCGGCCGGGAGCGCGGTGCCCTCGGCGACCTTCCGCTCCAGCGCGTCCCACTCGTCGTAGAGCCGCTGGATCTCCTGGTCGAAGGCGATCTTGAAGGACTGGTTGGGGCGGCGGCGGGCGTAGAGCCAGCGCAGGATCTGCGGCTCCATGATCCGCAGCGCGTCGGCGGGGACGGGCACACCGCCCTTGGACGACGACATCTTGGCCATGCCGGAGATGCCGACGAAGGCGTACATCGGGCCGATCGGCTGCTTCCCGCCGAAGATCGGGCCGACGATCTGCCCGCCGACCTGGAACGACGAGCCCGGCGAGGAGTGGTCGACGCCCGACGGCTCGAAGATCACGCCCTCGTACGCCCAGCGCATCGGCCAGTCGACCTTCCACACCAGCTTGCCGCGGTCGAACTCCTCCAGCCGGACCGTCTCCCCGTGCCCGCAGGCGCAGGTGTACGTCAGCTCGGTCGTCTCGTCGTCGTACGCGGTGACCGTGGTGAGGTCCTTGCCGCAGACCGCGCAGTACGGCTTGTACGGGAAGTAGCCCACGCCGGAGCCGCTGCCGTCGTCCTCGCCCGCCGCGCCCGAGCCCTCGGCGGCCTCCAGCTCGGCCGCGTCCACCGGCTTCTGCGACTGCTGCTTGGCCGGGGCCTTCTTCGTCCGGTACTGGTCGAGGATCGCGTCGATGTCGGCGCGGTGCCGCACCGCGTGCAGGATCTGCGCGCGGTAGGCGCCCGCCTGATACTGGGCGGTCTGGCTGATGCCGTCGTACTCCACGCCCAGCTCGGCCAGCGACGCGGCCATCTGCGCCTTGAAGTGCTCCGCCCAGTTCGGATACGAGGACCCGGCGGGCGCGGGCACCGAGGTCAGCGGCTTGCCGATGTGCTCGGCCCACGACTCGTCGACCCCGGGGATGCCGACCGGGACCTTGCGGTACCGGTCGTAGTCGTCCCAGGAGATCAGGTGCCTGACCTCGTGCCCGCGCCTGCGCACCTCGTCGGCGACCAGGTGCGGGGTCATGACCTCGCGCAGATTCCCGAGGTGGATCGGGCCCGAGGGGCTGAGCCCGGACGCGACGACAACGGGTTTCCCGGGTGCGCGGCGCTCCGACTCGGCGATGACGTCGTCCGCGAAACGGGAGACCCAGTCGGCCTCGTTGCTCTCAGCCACGGTCCTCTTCTTCCTGAGGGTTCGATGGGGGTGTTCCGACGGCTCCGATTCTCCCAGACATCCGGCCCCCGATCGCCAGCGGATAACCCGGCCTGTGGATAACTCGCCCGCTCCGTCCCCACCTGTGGATAACCGGCTCGGCCCATCGGGGCTCGCGTGGGACACTGGGACCTCGCCTCACCGCGAGGCGAAGTCCGCTATCCACGACACACGGAACGGCACACCCATGGCCTCGGTCACCTCCCTGTCCGCTTCACTCCAGCAGCGTGTCTCGGCCGCCCTCGCGGCCGCCGTGCCGTCGGCCGACGGTGCCGACCCGCTGCTGCGCCGAAGCGACCGGGCCGACTTCCAGGCCAACGGCGTGCTGGGCCTCGCCAAGAAGGCGAAGGCCAATCCCCGGGAGCTGGCCGCCGCCGTGCTGGCCGGGCTGCCCGCGGACGGCCCCGACGGCCTGATCGGCGAGATCGAGGTGTCAGGACCCGGCTTCCTCAACATCTCGGTCACGGACACCGCGATCACCGCCAACCTCGCGCTGCGGGCAGCGGACGACCGGCTCGGCGTACCCCTGGCCGAGCACCCCGGCACCACCGTCATCGACTACGCGCAGCCGAATGTCGCCAAGGAGATGCACGTCGGGCACCTGCGGTCCTCCGTCATCGGCGACGCGATCGTGCGGATTCTGCGGTTCAGCGGCGAGACGGTGATCCCGCGGCACCACATCGGCGACTGGGGCACCCAGTTCGGCATGCTCGTCCAGTACCTGATGGAGCACCCGGACGAGCTGGAGAGCACACAGACCACCGCGGACTCCGCGGTGGCCGGTGAGGCGTCGATGTCCCGGCTCGACCGGCTCTACAAGTCGTCGCGGACGCTCTTCGACTCCGACGAGGCGTTCAAGGACCGGTCCCGCAAGCGGCTGGTCGAGCTCCAGTCGGGCGACGCGGAGACGCTGAAGATCTGGCAGTGGCTGGTCGACGAGTCGCTGATCTACTTCCACTCCGTCTACGACAAGCTCGACATCGCGATCCAGGACGAGGACATCGTCGGCGAGTCCGGGTACAACGACATGCTGGTGGAGACCAGCGACCTGCTGGAGAAGTCCGGTGTCGCGGTCCGGTCCGACGGCGCGCTGTGCGTGTTCTTCGACGACATCAAGGGCAAGGACGGCGAGCCGGTCCCGCTCATCGTCCGCAAGTCCGACGGCGGCTTCGGCTACCCGGCCACCGACCTGTCGGCGGTGCGGGACCGGACGCAGAATCTGCACGCCACCACCTTGCTGTACGTGGTGGACGCCCGGCAGGCGCTGCACTTCCGGATGGTCTTCGAGACCGCCCGGCGGGCGGGCTGGCTGACCGACGAGGTCACCGTCAAGCACATCCCGTTCGGCACGGTGCTCGGCAAGGACGGCAAGCCGTTCAAGACCCGGGCGGGCGAGAGCGTCAAGCTGGAGGACCTGCTGGACGAGGCGGTGGAGCGGGCGACGGCCGTCGTCAAGGAGAAGGACACCAAGGGCGAGCTGTCGGACGCGGAGGTCGCCGAGCGCGGCACCGAGGTCGGCATCGGCGCGGTGAAGTACGCGGACCTGTCCACGTCCCTGGGCCGGGACTACGTCTTCGACCTGGACCGGATGGTGTCGCTCAACGGCGACACGAGCGTGTACATCCAGTACGCGTACGCCCGGATCCAGTCGATCATCCGGCGCTCGGGCGACGCGCGGCCCGCGGCCCACCCCGAGCTGCCGCTGGCACCCGCCGAGCGCGCGCTGGGGCTGCTGCTCGACGAGTTCGGCGAGGCGCTGGCCTCGACGGCGGAGACGTACGAGCCGCACAAGCTCGCCGCGTATCTCTTCTCGGTGGCCTCGGCGTTCGCGACGTTCTACGAGCAGTGCCCGGTCCTCAAGGCGGACAGCCCCGCCGTGGTGGAGAACCGGCTCTTCCTCTGCGACGTCACCGCCCGCACCCTGCGGCAGGGTCTGACGCTGCTCGGTATCCGTACCCCCGAGCGCCTCTAGGAGCTAGGACCCCTCGGGCCCCTCCGGCTCGCGGAAGATCGCCGCTGTGTCGAAGTCCCCCTGGACGACGTCGTAGGCGAGCGCCGCGAGCCGCAGGTGGTGCGCGCGGGCGTAGCGGCGGAAGGCGCCGAAGGCGTCGTCCACCGACAGACCCCAGCGCTCGGCGAGCACGCCCTTGGCCTGCTCGATCACGATCCGGTTGGTCAGCGCGGTCTGGAGCTGCACGCGCTCGACCTGGCTGCGCTCCAGGGTCCGCTGCTGGAGGATCGCGATCGTGGCGATGTCCGCGAGCGCCTGCGCCAGCAGCCGGTCCTCCTCGCTGATCGGCGTCGACTCGCGCTGGAAGAGGCTGAGCGCGCCCACCACCCGCTGCCGCAGCCGCATCGGGAAGGCGTGGGTGCGGACGAATCCGGCCTCGGTGGCCCGCGTGGTGAAGTGCGGCCAGCGGGTCCGGGTGATCGGCGCGGTCAGGTCCACGTCGATGCGGGCGTCGCCGGTGCGGAAGCACTCCACGCACGGGCCCTGGTCGTGCTGGGACGCGAAGAGTTCCAGCAGCCGGGTGCTCTCGTCGGACGCGGCCAGCGGGTGCAGCGTGCCGTGCTCGTCCACGAGCAGGATGCCGACCGTCGCGATGTCCAGCAGTTCCGCGCAGCGCTGGGCGAGCCGCTGGAGGAAGTCGATGATGTCGAAGTCGTCGGTGAGCGAGTCGGCGACCTCCACGAAGACTTCGGTGAGGCGTTGCACACGCGTCATGGGGATCAGTCCTTGTCTGCTGCGGTGGAGGGGAGGGTGCCGTCGCCGTTGACATCGAGGCGCAGCCGTCTGGCCACCACATCATGCGCCACGACGCGGATGGGCCGCCCGCTCCGGAAGGCGTGCGCCCGCAGCCGCAGGAGCGCGTCCGCGAGCGGGAGGCCGAGTTGCACGCTCGCCATGCCCGCCGCCTGGTGGACGACGGCGCTGTACAGCGTGCCGGGCAGTTCGGCGCCGCCCTCGTCCCCCAGGTAGCGGGCGGCCAGCGCGTCGGCGAGGACGAGGGCGTCGCCGGTCTGTTCGGTGCCGAGCGCCCCGGCCGTGGCGCGTACGGCGGTCAGCACGCCGATCCGGATGGCGCCGAGCGCGATCGGGAAGCAGAACACCGCGCGGACCGGCAGCCGTTCGGCCTCCGGCACCAGCGCGGGCCAGCGGTCGGCGCGCACGCGGCGCAGGTCGGGTGCCAGGACGGCGTGGCCGGTACGTACGGCGTCGGCGGCCGGGCCCTCGCCGACGGTGTACTGCAAGTCCTCGAAGGCACGGCTCAACGGGCCGGAGCACCAGAGCACTTCGGCCGCCTCCCGGCTCCCCGGGGTCTTCCCCGGCGAGGTATCCCCCGCCAGAGCCGTCGACACGCCGTCCACCCCGAGCGCCACGGCCGCGAGACGCGCCCGCTGCGGCCACTCGCCCCGGCGCAGCGACACCAGTGCTTCCGCCATCGCGTCACTGATCACGGCTCAGCGCCCAACACCCTTTGTCCTGCGGCTGATCTGTCCGAGCGGCCACCCGCATGGCGTCCCCTCAGCCGGGTGTTGTACGGACGACGGACGCCGTGCGCCCGCCGACCTTATCCCCTGCGTGCGCGATCGCCCCGTTTTCCGGAGGTTACGGGCGCACGCCACGTTGACGGTGTACGTCGTCGGGGCCGCGCGCCCCGCGAAACCCCCGGCTCGGGGAGTCCCGGCTCCGTTTGACGCGGGTAGTTATACGACCCACAATCATTGTTATGACTACAACCAATTCGGCATCCGGCAAGCGCGTCCTGCTCATCGGCGCCTCCCGCGGCCTCGGCCTCGCCCTCGCGCGGGAGTGGCAGCGCGAGGGGTGGCACGTCGTCGCGACCGTGCGCGGCACCCGGCGGACGGAGCTGCACGACCTCGCCGAGGCGCACCCGGACAGCGTCGAGATCGAGACGGTGGACGTCACGGTTCCCGAGCAGGTCACGGCGGTGCGCGAGCGGCTGGAGGGGCGCGTCTTCGACCTCCTCTTCGTGAACGCGGGCGTCACGAACGAGCCCGAGGGGACGGTGGCGGAGACGTCGACCGAGGAATTCGTGCGGGTCATGGTGACCAACGCGCTGAGCCCGCTGCGGGTCGTCGAAACGCTCTCGGACCTCGTGACCGGGACCGGCACCATCGGGGTCATGTCCTCGGGCCAGGGCAGCGTGGCCAACAACGAGCGCGGCGGGCACGAGGTGTACCGGGGCAGCAAGGCCGCGCTGAACACCTTCATGCGCAGCTACGCGGCGCGGCACGAGGGCGAGTCCCGGCCGCTGGTGCTGATGGCGCCCGGCTGGGTACGGATCGGCGTCGGCGGACCCGGCGGGCGGCTGACCGTCGAGGAGAGCATTCCGAACGTCGTCAGGACGCTCGACTCCCTCCGGGACAGCCCCGGCCTGCACTACGTCGACTACCTCGGCAACACCGTCGCATGGTGACCCCGCCCCCGGACCCGGCCCCGACATCGGCCACGGACCCGGACGCGGAACCCGCCGCCCCCTCCGCCGAGACGGTCTGGGCCCTCATGCACGGCTTCGTCGAGGCCCACAACCGCCACGGCGAGCTGGCCGAAGCCCTCGGCTTCCGGCTCGGCGCCGGACGCGGCAAGGCCCTCTTCCTCCTGCGCGACGCGCCCCTGACCCTCACCCAACTCGCCGCGTCCATCGGCGCCGACGCCCCCTACACCACCCTCATCGTCGACAAACTCGAATCCCACGGCCTGGTCGAACGCCTCCCCCACCCCGCCGACCGCCGCCGCAAGCTCGTCACCCTCACCCCGGCGGGCCACGACGCCATCGCCACCGCCGACGCGATCCTCCACCGCCCCCCGCCGGCCCTCTCCGCCCTCTCCCGGAAAGACCTCGCCCACCTCACCGCCCTCCTGACCCGCCTCACCTCCGCGATGAGTTCCGGGCCCGCCCCGAGTCTCCTGTAGTGACCGCCGCCGGAAATCCGGCGCCGGACACGGCCGAGAACACTCACGACAGAGCGCGGAGGACATCGTGGCGAGCACCCAGGGCGAAGCGGGCGGCGGACGGCCGCCGGTGGTGGACATGGAGACGTGGCAGGCGGCGCGGGACGAGCTGCTGGTCAGGGAGAAGGCCCATACGCGCGAGGGGGACGCCATCGCGGCGGCGCGGCGCCGGTTGCCGATGGTGGAGTTCGACGGGTCGGTGGAGGTGACGGGCGCGCAGGGCCCGGTGCCGTTCAGGGACCTGTTCCAGGGGCGCAACGAGCTGCTGGTCTACAAGCACATGTGGCACGACGGGGCGCCCCACCAGGGCCAGTGCGAGGGGTGCACGGTCACGGCGTGGCACATGAAGGACGCCGCGTATCTGAACGCGCGCGGCATCTCGTGGGCCGTGCTGACGACGGGACGATGGGAGGAGGTCCCGCCGTTCGTGGAGTTCATGGGCTACACCGAGCCCTGGTACTCGGTGCGCGACGTGGCCGCGCCGGTCGGCGGGGCGATGGGCCACCTCACCTCCTACCTGCGCGACGGCGACCGTACGTTCCTCACGTACGACACGACGGGCCGCGGCACCGAGGCGGCCAGCGGGAGCTTCGCGCTGCTGGACATGACGCCGTACGGGCGGCGCGAGGCGTGGCAGGACACGCCGGAGGGCTGGCCCGAGGGGAACGGTCCGTGCTGGTACTGGCGCGCGGACGTGGACGGGAACGCGACCTGGGGCCCGACCGGCCGGCCCGTACCGCAGTGGACGCGTCCCGGCGTGACCGCCGAGCAGACCCTGGGCCGCGGCGGCGAACACCACTGATGCGCCGCGGACGCCGTTGACGCGCCCGCCCGCACGCCACCCCGCCCCCGCCCCCCACTTCCGTGAGACGAAAAACAGATAAGGCAGGTTGATAAGGTAGCCTTAGCATATGAACGAGGATCTGGACCCCGCAGCCGTCGCCGCCTCCCTCCTGACCGGCGTCGGCGCACTGGTGCGCCGCGCCCGGCAGGTGCCCACCGGCGGGGGCCTCACCATGCCCGAGCGGACGGCGTTGTCGCTCCTGAACCGCTCGGGCCCCACGACCTCCTCCGCCCTGGCCCGGCAGGTGCAGATCACCGCCCAGGCCATGGGCACCACCCTCGCCGGACTGCGGGACCGCGGCCTGGTCGACCGCGGCCAGGACCCGGACGACGGCAGGCGCGTGGTGCTGACGGTGACCGAGGCGGGCCGGCGGGCACTGGAGGACAAGCGCAACGCGCGCACCGAGCAGATCACCCGGGCCCTGACCAGCGGCGCGTTCACCCCGGCCGAACTGGAACAGCTCGCGGCGGCGGCCCCTCTGCTCGACCGGCTGGCCCAAGCCGTCTGACGCGACGGACCCCGCCCGAGGACCCGTCGGGAAGCCCCCGGACGCGACAGGAAGCGAGCCGATGTCCCATCCCTCCCAGGCGCTGGGCGACCGGTACAAGTGGACGGCGCTGACCAACACCACCGCCGCCGTCTTCATGTCCGCGCTCGACGGCTCGATCGTCCTGATCGCGCTCCCCGCCATCTTCCGCGGCATCCACCTGGACCCGCTCGCGCCGGGCAACATCGCGTACCTGCTGTGGATGATCATGGGGTACCGGCTGGTCCAGGCCGTCCTCGTCGTCACCGTCGGCCGCCTCGGCGACATGTACGGCCGGGTCCGTATCTACAACTCCGGTTTCGCCGTCTTCACCTTCGCCTCGATCCTGCTCTCCTTCGACCCGTACGACGGCGGCCACGGCGCGATGTGGCTGATCGGCTGGCGGGTGCTGCAAGCCGTGGGCGGCTCGATGCTGACGGCCAACTCCGCCGCGATCCTGGTCGACGCCTTCCCCAAGGAGCAGCGCGGCTTCGCGCTCGGGATCAACCAGGTCGCGGCCCTGGCCGGGATGTTCATCGGCCTGGTCGCGGGCGGCCTGCTCGCCGCGTGGGACTGGCGCGCGGTGTTCTGGGTGAACGTGCCGGTCGGCGTCTTCTTCACCCTGTGGGCGTACCGCACCCTGCGCGACACCGGAAAGCGCGGCGGCGGCCGTGTCGACTGGTGGGGCAACATCACCTTCGCGGTGGGCCTGAGCGCGGTGCTGATCGCGGTCACCTTCGGCCTCCAGCCCTACGGCGGCCACACCATGGGCTGGACGAATCCGCTGGTCGTCGCCCTGGTCGTCGGCGGCCTCGCCCTGCTGGCGGCGTTCGTCGTCATCGAGAGACGCGCCACCTCGCCGATGATCCAACTGGGGCTGTTCCGGCTGCGGGCCTTCACCTTCGGCAATCTGGCGGGCCTGGCCATCTCGATCGGCCGCGGCGGCATGCAGTTCGTGCTGATCATCTGGCTCCAGGGCATCTGGCTGCCGCTGCACGGCTACGACTACAGCGACACACCCCTGTGGGCGGGCATCTTCATGCTGCCGCTGACCGCCGGTTTCCTCGCCGCGGGCCCGGTCTCCGGCTATCTGTCGGACCGGATCGGCTCCCGCGGCCTGGCCACCGGCGGCGCGCTGCTGTTCGGCGCCAGCTTCCTCGGCCTGATGCTCCTGCCGATCGACTTCAGCTACTGGATCTTCGCGCTGCTGATCGCGCTCAACGGGATCGCGAGCGGCATGTTCGCCTCCCCCAACTCCTCCTCGATCATGGGCAGCGTGCCGGACGAGCTGCGCGGGGTCGCGTCCGGCATGCGGGCGACCTTCCAGAATTCGGGCACCGCCGTGTCCATCGGCGTCTTCTTCTCCCTGATGATCGCCGGACTGGCCAGCAGCCTCCCGCACACCCTCACCAGCGGCCTGCGGCAGCAGGGCGTACCGGCGCACGTCGCGGCCCAGGTCGGCGGCCTGCCCCCGGTCTCGTCCCTGTTCGCCGCGCAGCTCGGCGTCAACCCGGTGCAGCACCTGCTCGAACCCACCGGCACCCTGGCACGTCTGACGGCGGCGCAGCGGCAGACGCTGACCGGACACGAGTTCTTCCCCGACCTGATCTCGGGGCCCTTCCACTCCGGCCTGGTCATCGTGTTCGCCTTCGGCGCCGTCCTCGCCTTCCTCGCCGCCGTCGCCTCGATGCTGCGCGGCGCCAACCCCGCCGCTCCCGGCCGCGAGCGCCGGAAGCGCGAGCACCAGCCGTCCACGGCTCCCTGACGCCGCCGACGGCCCCTCACCCCAGGAGAGACACATGCCCCTGCTCGGCCGACTCCTCAGCAACCGCAAGTCGGGCGACGCCCACGCGGCGTGGCACCTGCCCAACCTCCAGGGCCCCGACCTGCTGACCCTCACCAGCGAGGACTTCACGGACGGCGGCCCCCTGCCGCTGGAGCAGTGCGCGAAGAACGTCGGCGGCGCCGACCTCTCCCCGCGCCTGGCGTGGACCCCGCTCCCGGACGGCACCGCCCAACTCCTGCTGTCCGTCGAGGACATCGACGTCCCCATGTCCAAGCCCGCCGTGCACTGCCTCGCCCTCATCGACCCGGCGACGGCCGGCCGCCTGGACACCGGCGCCCTGTCCGCGCGCCAACCCGCCCCGGGCGTACGGGTGCTGCGGTCGACCATCGGCCGCGGCTACCACGGTCCCGCGCCGATCAAGGGCCACGGCCCGCACCGCTACGTCTTCCAGCTCTTCGCCCTCGCCGCCCCCGTGACCGACGGCGCCCCGACCACGAAGGACCTGACCCGCGCGCGCCCTCGTACCGTCCTGCCCGCCGTCGCCTCCCCCGTCCTCGCCCGCGGCCGGCTGACCGGGGTGTACGAGCGCTGACCCCGGCCGGCCGCGGCCTTGTGATCCACACTCTTGACGGCATATCGGCGCGTCATATGCGCATTTCGGGCGAACGGCTGTAATTCTGGCGGCCGTTGCGTCGCTCTCCGTCTCCCCCCGCCCGGACCGTCCCGTCCGGGCGGCGAGCGACGCGTGCCCGCCTCACCCAAGGAGCGCAGATGTCCCTGTCCCGTGCCGTGTCCCGCACCCGGTCCCGCCTTCTGGCGGTGCTCAGCGCCGCCGCCGTCGCGAGCGGGCTCGCGGTCGCCGTTCCGGCGGCGCCCGCCGCGGCGGCCGGTTCGTTCGTCGTCAGCGAGGCCCAGTTCGGCCAGATGTTCCCGGCGCGGAACTCCTTCTACACCTACCAGGGCCTGGTCCGCGCGCTGGACGCCTACCCCGGCTTCGCCCGCTCCGGCGACGGCTCGTCTCGCAAGCGCGAGGCGGCGGCCTTCCTGGCCAACGTGAGCCACGAGACCGGCGGCCTGCGGTACGTGGTCGAGCAGAACACCGCCAACTACTCCCACTACTGCGACCGCGGCCAGCCCTACGGCTGCCCGGCCGGCACCGCCGCCTACTACGGGCGCGGCCCTCTCCAGTTGAGCTGGAACTTCAACTACAAGGCCGCCGGTGACGCCCTCGGCATCGACCTGCTGCACAACCCGTCCCTGGTGCAGCGCGACGCCGCCGTGTCCTGGAAGACCGGGCTGTGGTTCTGGAACACCCAGAGCGGCGCCGGAAGGATGACCCCGCACAACGCGATGGTCAACGGCAAGGGCTTCGGTGAGACCATCCGCAGCATCAACGGCGACCTCGAATGCAACGGCAAGAATCCGGACGAGCGCAACGACCGCATCAACCTCTACAAGAATTTCACCCGTCTCCTCGGCACCGACGTCGGCGGCGGCAACCTCTCCTGCTGACCCCCTTGCCGGGGCGGCTGGCCGGTCTTTTGAGGCGCGCGCCTCTGTGCAGTTCTTTCCGCCAGGACGGCCGGCCGATCTTTTCAGGGGCGCGCCCCTCGGCGGTTCCCCTGCCAGGACGGCTGGCCGGTCTTTTCAGGGGCGCGGGGAACTGCGCGACCAGCCCCCACCGGGCTGTCAGCCCGAAAACAACAGCGTCTGCCCCGCTGGGGCCGGTTCTCAAAGGCGCACCACCGCGCGGGCTGAGCGCGCAGTTCCCCGCGCCCCCGGTGGGCAACCTCCTGCGCAAGGGGAGGGCACAGGGGCCGCGCCCCTAAAAGCATGGCCCTGCGCAAGGGCACCGTGGGGCTACTTGGGGGAAAGGTGGCATATGCGCGTAGGGGAGGAGGCCGGGGTGGTAGGGATCAGGCGTCCCTGTCCCCCAGGTCAACAGGAGTTTGAGCATGCGGAAGTTGCTCGGTCGGACGGCTGCGATCACGGCGCTGGCAATACTTTTGCTCGCCTCTGTGTCAGGCCCGGCCTCGGCCGCCGGACCCGCACGACAGGGGCGGCCCTCGGCGATGGCCGACGAGTGCTACCGGCACCACGGCGTCTGGTACTGCGCGGACGGCTGGGACTGGTATCCCGACCGCCACAGCACGGGCCCGGTCCTCTGACGAGGCCCCGCGGAGCCGGGCCGGGGCCCGGCGCCTGACCGCCGGGAAAGCCCGGCCCGCAGGGCCGCACCGTACGTCCCGGATCCCGTCCCCACGGTCCGGGACGCACGGCTGTCCGGCTGTCAGTGGTCGCCCCTAGAGTCGGGCGCATGGCGATGCTTCCTAACCCCCTGCCGCGACTCGCGGAGTTGGACCTGCGGCTGCCCGCGGGCACATTGGTCGACACGACGTTCGAGGGCCGCTGGCACGAGCCGCTGCTGTGGATGGCGGACGGCCCCGCGGCGGACGGCGCGTGGGCGAGCCTGCTGCCCGCGCGGGCGGCGGGCCTGCAACCGCTGCTGATAGAGGCGAGCGCGCCGTACTCGAAAGGCCCGGTGGACTGGCAGTTGATGCCCGACCACGCGTCGTACGCCGGGGACCACGACGCCGAGGAAGTGCTCGCCGAGTTCTGGGCGGCCCTGATCGAGGAGGACGCCGAGGACGTCGAGGAGGACGACGTCCTCGCGCCGTACGGCGCGGCGTGGCCGGGCCTGGCCCCCGCCGCGAAGGCCGTGGACGACCCCGACGACCTGGCCGCCGAGGTCACCGCCGACATGGTCGGCTCCGGCTGGCTGGAGAATCCGCGCGCGGCCCTGGTCCACGCCCGCCGCAGCGCCGACATACCCGCAGCGATCGGCTGGAGCGGCCCGCTCAACTACGAGAGCGACCCCGCCCGTCTGTGCGCCGTGCTCCGCTCGTGGGAGGACCGGTTCGGCATACGCGTCATCGCCCTCGCCTTCGACCGCCTCACCGTCTCCGTCGCCGCGCCCCCGAGCACCCAGGAAGAAGCCGAGGCCGTCGCCGCCGAGCACTACGCCTTCTGCCCGGACAACATCGACCAGGGCACCTACGAGACGCTGCGCGAGTACGCGGAGAAGGCCGTCCTCGACGTCCACACGTGGTCCTTCTGGTGGGACTGACGCCCGGTCAGCGGGCGGCGAACTCGCACCACACGATCTTGCCGGGGTTCCGCTCCCCCACGTCCCACTTGTCGGCCAGCGCGTCGACCAGGACGAGCCCGCGCCCGGACTCCTCCTGATCGCGCTCACGCCCCGGCCGGTCGGCCAGGTGCGGACGGCCGCCGCCGCTGTCGTGCACCTCGACCCGCAAGGTGGTGCCGAGGTCGCGGCGCAGCAGTAAGAGGAAGCCGCGCCCCGGGGGCACGCCGTGCAGCAGCGCGTTGGTCGCCAACTCGCTCACACACAGGAGGACTTCGTCCTCCCGGCTCTCGAACCCCCACGCGGTGAGGGCTTCCCGCGCGAACTCCCGCGCGGCGGGGACCGAGCGCCGTTCCCGACGGTAGAACCGCTCCCGGCGGTCCAGGTGCTGGACGTCTTCGTTCATGAAGCTCAGCGTCGCGCAGCGTGTTCGGGGTGTACTAGACCTGTTACTCGTACATGTCGCGTGTACGGGTAACGGCCGATACGGGTCGGGTGGAAGTGGGGTAGTTACGGTCGTATGCCACCACGCAAACGGCAGCAGTCGCCGAAGCAGAAGAAGAACAAGTCCGCGTTCCAGTCCGTGGGCGCACTCTTAGCCCTGTTCCGCATCGCGGCGGGTTACACGCAGGCGGAGTTGGCCACGCTCATCATCGTCAGCGAGAGCAAGCTCGCGTCAATAGAGCAGGGACGGCGTCCGCTCGTGCCCACCCTGGCCCAAGAGCTGGATCGCCTCCTCGAAACGAAGGGCGCCTTGGAGGTCGCGGTGGCGCACCTCCCAGAGGTAGACGTGTTCCCGGAGTGGGCAGCCGAGTACATGGACTACGAGCGCGAGGCGGTGACCCTGTGTTTCTACGCGAACCAGGTACTGCCCGGACTCCTCCAGACCGAGGAATACGCCCGAGCGGTTTTCCGCAGCCGAGTTCCCGTACTCGGTGAGGACGAGATCGAGTTGCAGGTAGCAGGTCGCGTGGACCGGCAGGACATCCTCCAGCGCAAGGACCCGCCGTCCGCGAGCTTCATCATCTGGGAGCCCGTCCTGCATGACCGGCTTGGCGGCGACGAGGTCTACCGGAACCAACTCCGGCATCTACGCGACTCAGCGGACATTCCAGGCGTCGCCCTCCAGATCATGCCGCTCGGCCGAACCACGCACGCCTCCCTCGACGGCCCATTCGTCCTGATCGAGACGCCACACCACGAGCACCTCGCCTACGCTGAAACCCAGCGCGGCAGCCAGCTCGTTCACGACCCAAACGAGGTCAGCATCCTGGCTCGCAAATATGCGATGCTGCGTACTCAGGCCCTCAACTCCGAGGAAACGAAGGGCCTGTTGGACCGGCTGCTAGGAGAGTAATGAGCGCCCCACTGAAGTGGTTCAAGTCCAGCTACAGCGGAAGTGACGGCGGGAACTGCGTCGAGATCGCCTACGCGTGGCGTAAGTCCAGCTACAGCGGAAGTGAAGGCGGCGAGTGCATCGAGGTCGCGGCTCACCCGGCCGCCGTGCACGTGCGGGACTCCAAGGACCCCCAGGGTCCGAGCCTCACGTTCACCCCGGCCGCATGGGCGGCCTTCGCCACCTTCGCCGCGACCGCCACCGCCACCGCCACGGCGGCGCCGGGTTCCGATATGACCGATAAAACGCCACTTCTTTAGGACATTCCTAAAAATTACCCGGGGGTAAGGTGGGCGGAATCCCCAATTCGCCTCAGTTCACCTCTAGGACACCCCACCTATGAGCACCGTTGTTCGCGGAGATGCCGCCCCCACCGGCTCCGCGCCGCTGCCCGACCTCGCACCGGTCCCTGAGCCCGCCGCCGGAGGCAAGGCCGGGAGCGGGGCACCGCAGCCGAAGAAGCGGCTGTACGTGCTGGACGGTCTGCGGCTGATAGCCGCGCTCATGGTGGTCGCCTACCACTACATGGGCTTCGACGACTGGTTCGAGTCCCCGTGGGGGAAATCCTCGCGCGCGGTCTTCCCCGGCGTCCACGAGGTGGCCGGGTACGGATGGCTGGGCGTCGAGCTGTTCTTCCTGATCAGCGGGTTCGTCATCTGCATGTCGTGCTGGGGGCGGACGCCGAAGCAGTTCGCCGTGTCGCGGTTCGTCCGGCTCTATCCGGCGTACTGGTTCGCCATCGCGGTGACCACGACGGTGCTGGTGACGCGGCCGGGGGGAACGACCCTTGCCGCGAGCGACGTGCTGACGAATGTCACGATGTTCCAGGAGCTGCTGGGCGCGCAGGACGTGGACGGCGTGTACTGGTCGCTCTGGGTGGAGCTGCGGTTCTACCTGCTGTTCATGGTCGTGGCGATGATGGGGCTGACCTACAGGCGAGTGGTCACCTTCTGCATCGTCTGGCTGCTGCTGGCCGGAATCGCGCCGCAGTCGGGGATCGATCTGCTGCAGTTGATGATCGTTCCCCAGTACGCGGCCTTCTTCGTCAGCGGCATCGTGATCTACCTGATGCACCGGGTGGGGCCCACGCCCATACTGTGGCTGCTGCTGGGGGCGTCCTGGCTGATGGCACAGAACCAGCTCACGGATCTGGTGGCCAGCGCCGAGGCGTCCACCCACACCAATCTGTCGTGGTGGTGGTCGCTGGCCGTCGTGAGCATCTTCTACGGTCTCGTCCTGGGCGCCGCGCTCGGGAAGCTGAACTTCTTCAACTGGCGCTGGCTGACGGTCGCCGGTGCCATGACGTATCCGTTGTATCTGCTGCACGAAGACATCGGGTGGGAGATCATCCGGCACACGCACGGGGTGCTCCCGGCCCGCATCCTGGTTCCGGCGCTGGTCGCCGTGATGCTGCTGGCGGCCTGGCTCGTCCACACATACGTGGAGACGCCCCTGGCCAAGGCGCTGAAGAACTGGCTGCTGCCCAAGAAGCCGGCCAAACCGGCCAAGCCGGTCCCCGCGCCGACAACCGGGCCCGACTCGGAAGCGACCGCCGGGTAGCACCAGAAAACCCACCGGACTCGGGCGTATCTCCGCGTATCGCCTTGGACGAAACCGCGCACCGCCGGTTACCGGCGGTGCTACGGTCTGCCAATCGTCCGCCGCTTTCGGGGCGTACAGGCACCGGAGAGCACCAATGCAGAGCCGTATCTCCTCAGGTCCATTAGCCTCCACTCCCCCGCTCGAATCGGGCCCGCCTGCGTCCGATCACCTTCTGCGCGGATTTCGGCAGTCGGAGTTATCCCGAAGGGCCAGACCGCCCGCTTCCCGTTATGCCGTGGACTTCGCGGTACGGGTCGCGCTCATGTCCGCCGGATACGTTCTGGTACTCGCCTTCGCACGGTCGCCGTTCGTCTCGCCCGGCGGTATCGCGTGGTTCGGCGGAATCACGCTTTTCGCACTGGCGTCCGTTTCCATGGTCGGGTCCTGGTTCCACGACGCGGTGCACGGAAATGTGCGCGGCGGCCGGTGGAGGTCGGAAGCCGTACTGCGTGCGGGGTCGGCGGCGATCGGCCTCGGGCCGCGCTGGTGGTTTCACAAGCACGTGCGGTTGCACCACCGGTACGTGGGAAATCCGGCGTTCGACCCGGACATCCAGTTCAGCTGGTTCGGGCGGGTGACCGCCGAGCAGCCGTGGCACGCCCTGCACCGCGCGCAGCACCTCTACATGTGGCTGCTGCTGCCGTTCTCCACGCTGAACATGCTCAAGCCGAGCGAGCTGTGGACGACACGGCAGGCGGTCGTCCGGCGGGTGGTCGGGCCCCGGGGGCGCGGCTGGCCGTGGTTTCTGCTGGCCGACAAGTACCTGCCGCACGCCGTTGTCTGGATTCCGGTCTTCCTGGTGCTGCCGACGCGCCGGGCACTGCTGACGTATCTGCTGTTCCACTTGATATCCGGGACCTTCGTCTCGCTGATCACCCAGGTGCAGCACAATACGGATCTGGCCGAATACGGTCCTTCCGTCGACGGAACGGAATCGCTTTCCGCTCAGCTCTCCCGGTCCACCGACGTGGGCGGCGGCCGGGGATTCTGGTACTGGCTCAGCGGCGGCACGACGTATCACTGCGTCCATCACCTCGCGCCCACGCTGACCTTTCCCGAACTCCCGGCGGCGACGGAACGGCTCGTCGCCCTGCTCGCCGGAACCGAAATGGCAGTACGGACGCATCCGTCGATGTGGGCGGCCGTGAAATCGCACGGCCGGCTCATCCGGGCGCTTTCCGTGCCGGAGAGCGGCACGGGACAGAGCGGCACGGGACAGAACTGCGCGGGAAAGAACTCCGCAGGACAGAACCCGGCACCGCAGGACACCGCTGGACACGGGGGGAAACTGTGACCGCACCGACCACCGGACCGATTCCCGCGCCGACCGCCGGGGGCGCCGGAGGCGTGGGGGGGCCGACCCCGGTCCCGCCCCCTGGCCCGCCTCCCACGCCCGTCCCGATCACCTCCGAAGCGCTGAACATCAAGCCCTTCCTCGTCGAGCCGATCCTCGTCTCGCGGCTGCTGAAGAAGCGGTCCGTGACGCCGGGCCCCGCCGGCAGCCCCGAGGACGAGCGGTCGCCGTACGTCGTCGCGATCTGGGCGGTGCTCCTCGCCTGCCTGCTCGTGTCCTGGTCGGCGCTGATCATGAACTCGTTCTACCGGCCGCACTGGGACCTCAGCGTGCTCTCGGACGTGTGGTCGTTCCTGTCGCGGCGCGAGAGCGCGGACCCGGACGCGAACGCCGTACCGTTCCTGCGCGACTACCCCTCCTGCATCCTGACCTTCTCGATCGCCTGGTCCGTCCCGCTGGTCTACGGCATCTTCCGCAGCCTCCAGACCCTCCACGAGAGCCTGGACAAGTCCGGCTGCATCCGCTGCGACGACCAGGCGCGCGCCCACCTGAAGTCGGCCGTGGACGACCTCAACGCCAAATACGCCAAGCACGGCAAATACTCCTGGCTGGTGCTGCTCGGCATCGTCGCCGTCGTCACCGGCATCAACCTCCGCCTCCAGGGCCACCTCTTCCACTTCCTGGGCTCCGACGCGCTGTACGACCAGTGGTGGGGGCGGGCCGCGCCGGTCACCTTCGGCGGCGTGGTGTGGATCTTCATGGGCACGGTCGGGATGTACATGGCGTACGCGGAGGGCGTCGTCGGCATCCACTACGTCAAATTCCTCAAGCAGTTGAAGAACGAGTACAAATTCGGCACCAACCCGCTCAACCCCGACAACTTCTACGGCTGGGCGAAGCTGCGGCAGGCGGTGTCCAACCTCCAGGGGGGACTCACCTGCACCTTCGCGACGTCCTTCGCCATGTTCTTCTTCCTCCAGCCGGCCATCGGCACCTATCCGACGCTGTTGTGCCTGGCGGCTTTCGTGGGCATGGTGCTCTATGTGTTCATCGGCTCGATGACGCACATCAGGCGGCAGGTGCGGGTCGACCGCAAGGAGCAGATCGACCAGATCATCGCCGCCATGCCGGACCCCGACTCGACCGATCCGTCCGCCGGGGTGCGCTACCTGGTGGCGCTGCAACGCCTGCGCGACGTACAGAAGTTGCCGTCCATGCCGATCCGAAACGGCCTGCTGTTCGCGGGCGCGTTGTCCGTCCTCGCGCCGACGGTCGCCATCGCCGTCCAGGTCATCAAGCTCATCAAGCCGTAGCCGTAGCCGTAGCCGCTGGCCGTGGTCGCCATCCCCGCGATCACCGTACTCACCGTAGTCAAGGAGCCCCCGATGCTTTCGGTCGCTGTTCAAGGTGGCGCGATGCGGTCCATCTACGCGCTGGGGGTCGTCCGCGGCATGGTCGACCTCGGCATCCACAGCAAGGTGGGTTCCGTGCACTCCTCCAGCGCCGGGTGCGTGGCCGGGGCGGTGCTCGCCGGGCAGGCGCGGGCCGACGACGCGCCGGACCTCACCGGGCTGGTGAAGACGTTCCTGGACGACCTCAGCGGCCGGAACTTCATCGACAGCAGGCGCGTGACGAAGATGGTCGACGTCGACCTGCTCGTCTCCGTCATCCGCGAGCAGACCGGGCTCTCGGTGGCCAGCCTGACCAAGCACGCGCTGACCTTCGAGGTCGCCGTCACCAACGCGGTCACGTCCATCGCCGAGTACTTCGACCTCGGCCGGTGCACCTCGGACGCCGAACTCTTCGAGGTGCTGCGGGCCACCATGGCCATCCCGGTGCTCTACCACCGGCGGGTCCGGCTGCGGTCCCAGACGTACGTGGACGGCGGCATCTCCGACCCGCTGCCGCTGCTGCGCGCGCTGGCGCGCAATCCGAGCGCCGTCATCGCCGTCTCCACGGTCGGCGCGGGCTCGCTCGGCCACCACCTCAGCGGCAAGGAGGCGCTGGTCATCCGTACCGCGCCCGGCATATCCGCCCCGGTGCGCGGCCTGATGCTCGCCTACAACCCGCTGGCGCGGGTCTCCGAACAGATCATGGTCCAGGGCTCGTTCGGGTCCGTCCCGATCCACCGCGTCACCCCGTCCGACCCGGACGTCCTGACCAGCCGGACGGAGACCGACCGCAAACGGCTGCTGCGGGCCGAGGAGTTGGGGTACGCCGACGCCCTGGCGGCGCTGTCCGACTGCGAGTTCGAGGACTTCTCGGAGGCAGGGGCGGGCTAGGGCCTGTCCGGCGGGCCCTAGAGCCGCTGGGCGGCCTCGGTCGCCCAGTACGTGAGGATCATGTTCGCGCCCGCCCGGCGGATGGACGTCAGCGTCTCCATGATCGCGCGGTCGCGGTCGATCCAGCCGTTCGCGGCGGCGGCCTCGACCATCGCGTACTCACCGGAGATCTGGTACGCGGCGACGGGCACGTTCACCTCGTCGGCGACGCGGCGCAGCACGTCCAGGTAGGGCAGCGCGGGCTTGACCATGACCATGTCGGCGCCCTCCTCCAGGTCCAGCGCCAGCTCGCGCATCGCCTCACGGAGGTTGGCCGGGTCCTGCTGATACGTCTTGCGGTCGCCCTTGAGCGAGGAGTTGACGGCCTCGCGGAAGGGGCCGTAGAAGGCGGAGGCGTACTTCGCGGTGTACGCGAGGATCGCCACGTCCTGCTTGCCGATCTCGTCCAACGCGTCGCGTACGACGCCGACCTGACCGTCCATCATGCCGGAGGGGCCGACCACGTGGACGCCCGCGTCGGCCTGGACCTGGGCCATCTCGGCGTAGCGCTCCAGCGTGGCGTCGTTGTCGACGCGGCCCTCGGCGTCGAGCACGCCGCAGTGACCGTGGTCGGTGTACTCGTCCAGACACAGGTCGGACATCACCACGAGCGCGTCGCCGACCTCGGACACGACGTCGCGGATGCCGAGTTGGAGGATGCCGTCGGGCTCGGTGCCCTGGCTGCCGACCGCGTCCTTCACCTCGGGCACACCGAAGAGCATGATGCCGCCTACCCCGGCCGCCGCCGCTTCCGCCGCCGCCTTGCGCAGCGAGTCGCGGGTGTGCTGGACGACGCCGGGCATGGAGGAGATCTCCTGCGGCGCGCTGATGCCCTCGCGGACGAACATCGGCAGGATCAGCTCCGCCGGGGACAGCCGGGTCTCGGCGACCATGCGGCGCATCGCCGGGGTCGTCCGCAGACGTCGCGGGCGCGCGCCCGGAAACTCGCCGTACCGGCTGCTCATGGCTGCGCCGCCTTCCCGTGGGTCCGAACCCGTGGAGATCGAGGCACCCTCACGATCGAGGGCTCTCTCCCACGGTACGCCCGCTCCCGGTGTGCTTTTCCCGACGCCCAGTCGGCTCCGCAAAGGCCCGCGGCAATGCGGAGGAGAAGAAGATCCGTTCGCTTCCGCGCCGCGCAATTCGTCGGCCGCCGCCGTATCCGCGGAAAGGCGCCCACCGGAAATTCGGGCGTTGCCGACGGGCCATCGGCGTCGCGGCCCAGGGGGTGTCGCGGCCTGGTGAATGCGCCTTGCCGATGCGGGCCGGGCTCACCCGGAGAAGAAGCGCGCCTCCGGGCAGCGGTGCGAGGGGCGGTCGTAGCCGGGCGAGGCGAGGTCGTCGTAGAGCGTGGTGCCCATCGAGCGCGGGTCGCCCGCGCCGGGCGAGCAGAGGACGACCGGGTACGGGCCGCGGGGCACGAGAAATCCCCGGTGGGCAATTGCCGACCGGGGATCGCCACGCGTATATTGGTTTCTTCTGCGCGCATTCAGCGCACATAGGAAAGGCCCCGATCACGGGGCCAACAAGAACAACCATATCCGACGGGGAGCCGTTTTGTCAAATCGGGAAAGCGTCGAATTGCGGGAAGAGCAGGAATTCATCGACCGCGTCCACGCGCGGGTCGACGCGCTGCGCGGTGTCGCGGCGCAGGGCGTCGAGGACGCGCTGACGCCGGTCGGCACCGGCCTCCAGGCGCGGCTCGAACGCGACATCCGGGTCGCGGAGCGCTCCGGCCTGCTCGCGGCGCTGAACGCGGTCGACGGTTCGCTGTGCTTCGGCCGCGTCGACCGCTCCGACGGCGCCACGCACCACATCGGCCGGATCGGCATCCGCGAGGACGACGCCGACCGTACGCCGCTGCTCATCGACTGGCGCGCGCCCGTCGCCCGCCCCTTCTACCTCGCCACCGGGCACACCCCGATGGGCCTGCGGCGCCGCCGCCACATCGCCAGCGAGGGCCGCACCGTCACCGAGCTGCACGACGAGATCCTGGACCTGGCCGACGGCGAACGCACCGGCTTCGAGGACCCCAACGGCGACAGCGTGCTGCTCGCGGCGCTCAACTCCGCGCGCACCGGCCGGATGGGCGACATCGTGCGGACCATCCAGGCCGAGCAGGACACCATCATCCGCGCCCCGCACCGGGGCGTCCTGGTCGTGGAGGGCGGCCCCGGCACCGGCAAGACCGCCGTCGCCCTGCACCGGGCCGCCTTCCTGCTGTACGAGCAGCGCGAACTGCTCTCCAAGCGCGCGGTGTTGATCGTCGGCCCCAATCCGGCGTTCCTGCGCTACATCGAAGAGGTGCTGCCCGCGCTCGGCGAGACCGGCGTCCTGCTCGCCACCCAGGCCGAGCTCTTCCCCGGCGTCCACGCCACCGGCACCGACACGCCGCGCGCCGCCGCCGTCAAGGGCGGCGAGGAGATGGCCGAAGCGCTGGCGACGGCCGTCCGCGACCGGCAGCAACTGCCCGAGCCCGGCGCCCCGTTGATCATCCGGCACGACGACGGCGACCTCATCCTCGACTGGGAGATCGCGTACGAGGCCCGGCAGGCGGCCCGCGACACACTGCTGCCGCACAACCTCGGCCGCCCGCACTTCGTCTTCCGCGTGATCGACGCGCTGACCGCTCAGCTCGCCGAGCGGATCGGCGCCGACCCGTACGGCGGGCCCAACTTCCTCGGGCCCGACGACATCGCGCTGCTCGGCCGGGCCATCGCGGCGAGCAAGGAGGTCCACGCCGCCGTCGACGAGTTGTGGCCGCCGCTGACCCCCGAGGCGTTCCTGGCCGACTATCTGGCCGCGCCGGTGTACCTGCCCGCCGAGGACGCCGACGCGATCCGGCGCCCGCGCCCCGACAACCCCCTCGACGCCCCGTGGACGCCCGCGGACGTCCCCCTGCTGGACGAGGCCGCCGAACTCCTCGGCGTGGACGACAGCGCCCGGCTGGCGGCCGAGGAGGCCGTACGGCAGGAGCGGATCGCCTACGCGCAGGGCGTGCTGGAGCTGTCGCGGGGCTCGGAGTCGTACGAGTTCGAGGACGAGGAGTCCGAGGTCCTGGCCGCGCACGACATCATCGACGCCGAGCGGATGGCGGAGCGGCACGAGGAGGACGACCACCGCAGCGCGGCCGAACGCGCCGCCGCCGACCGCACCTGGGCGTTCGGGCACATCATCGTGGACGAGGCGCAGGACCTGTCGCCGATGGCGTGGCGGCTGCTGATGCGCCGCACCCCGACGCGTTCGCTGACGCTGGTCGGCGACCCGGCGCAGACGTCGGAGGCGGCGGGCGTCGGCTCGTGGGAGAACATCCTGCGGCCGTACGTCGGGGACCGCTTCGAGCACGTCACGCTGAAGGTCAACTACCGTACGCCCGCCGAGATCATGGAGCTGGCGGCCAGGGTCGTACGGGCGCAGGACCCGCGGTACGTCCTGCCGGTGTCGGTGCGGTCGACCGGCGAGCGGCCGTGGACGCGGGACGCGGGCGGGGACCTGGCGGGGACGGTCGCCAAGGCCGCCGCGGAGCTGACGCCGCTGCCGGGGCAGGGCCGCCTGGCGGTGATCGCGCCGCGCGAGCTGCACGAGGAGATCGCCGCCGCGCTGGACGGTGTCACGGCGGGCGAAGCGCCCGACCTGACCCGGCCGTTGGTGCTGCTGGCCCCGCGCCAGGCCAAGGGCCTGGAGTTCGACCATGTGCTGGTCGTGGAGCCCGCCCGGTTCGGATCGAGCGACCTGTATGTGGCGCTCACCCGCGCCACGCAGCGCCTGGGCGTCGTCCACCGGGAGCAACTGCCCCCGGCGCTGCGGTAGTCGTGGGCCCGTGCGGCCCACCAGGTCCTCGACGCGGGCCCTGGGTCCGGGCCCTGGGTCTGGGCTCTGGACGCGGGCCTCAGATCCGGGCCCTAGACGCGGGCCCTTCTGCGCGAGCCGGGACGGCGCTCGCTGGGACGGGTCACCGGGTCGCCCGCCTCCTCGGCCGCGACCCGGCGGGCCGTACCGAAGTCGGCGAGGGCCTGCGCGAGGGCGAGCACGGACGGCTCGGGCGACATGACGTCCACCCGCAGCCCGTGCTCCTCCGCCGTCTTGGCGGTGGCGGGCCCGATGCAGGCGATCACGGTGACATTGTGCGGCTTGCCCGCGATGCCGACGAGATTGCGCACGGTCGAGGACGAGGTGAACAGCACCGCGTCGAATCCGCCGCCCTTGATGGCCTCACGGGTGTCGGCGGGCGGCGGCGAGGCGCGCACGGTCCGGTAGGCCGTCACGTCGTCCACCTCCCAGCCCAGCTCGACCAGTCCGGCCACCAGCGTCTCGGTGGCGATGTCGGCGCGCGGCAGGAAGACGCGGTCGATCGGGTCGAAGACCGGGTCGTACGGCGGCCAGTCCTCCAG
Organism: Streptomyces sp. NPDC003300; assembly: GCF_040610915.1. Lineage (NCBI taxonomy): Bacteria > Bacillati > Actinomycetota > Actinomycetes > Kitasatosporales > Streptomycetaceae > Streptomyces > Streptomyces sp. NPDC003300. The sequence goes on from NZ_JBEXNE010000011.1 coordinate 224,351, forward strand.
CAGCCCGGCCGCGGACTGCTCGCCGCTGGGCACCAGGTCCGGCTTGACGCCGAACTCCACCAGCGACTGGGCGGTCTGCTCGCCGACCGCGGCGACCTTGATACCGGCGAAGGCCCGCGCGTCGAGCCCGTACTCCTCGAACTTCTCGCGCACCGCCTTGACGGCGTTCACCGACGTGAAGGCGATCCACTCGTAGCGTCCGGTGACCAGGCCCTTGACGGCCCGCTCCATCTGCTGCGGGGTGCGCGGCGGTTCGACCGCGATGGTCGGCACCTCGTGCGGCACGGCGCCGTACGAGCGGAGTTGGTCGGACAGCGACGCCGCCTGCTCCTTCGTGCGCGGCACCAGGACCCGCCAGCCGAACAGCGGCTTGGTCTCGAACCACGACAAGTGCTGGCGCTGGGCGGTGCGTTCGCCGACGACGGCTATCGCGGCGATCGGTCCCTCGGGCGTCGGCAACGCCTTGGTCGCCTTCAGCTCCGCGGCGATGGTGGCCAGCGTCGCGGTCCAGGTGCGCTGCCGGGTGGTGGTCCCGGCGACGGTCACCGACAGCGGGGTGTCGGGCTTGCGTCCGGCGGCGATGAGTTCCGCGGTGGCGATCGCGACGGTCTGGAGCGTGGTGGAGACCACCAGCGTCGCGTCGCTCGCGCCCACCTCGTTCCAACAGCGGTCGCCGGCGGTGGCCGCGTCCACGAAGCGCACGTCACTGCTCAAGTGCACGCCCGCGTAGGCGGGTACGCCGACGGCGGCGGCCACGCCGGGCACGACCTCGAAGGGGATGCCCGCGTGGGCACAGGCCAGCATCTCCTCGGCCGCGGACGAGTCGAGGCCGGGGTCGCCCGCGACCGCACGGACGACCCGCTTTCCGGTCCGCGCGGACGCCATGACAAGCTGGGTGGCAGCAGCCGAGACAGCGGAGATGTCCAACACCTCGCCGTCTGCGGCGGGTTGGGCCGTGCCCACGTCCGCGCGGGCGTGCGTGCGGACCACGTCGAGCACCGGCGCGTCGCCGACCAGCAGGTCGGCACGGGCCAGCGCCTCCACAGCGCGCAAGGTCAGCAGCCCGGGGTCTCCGGGCCCGGCACCGAGGAAGGTGACGTGGCCGGAAGAAGGTCGGTTGGAACCGGCGGTCCCGGCGGTGTTCGTCGTTGCAGCGACGGCGGCGGGGTTCAAAGTGCGCGCTCCCCCATAAGACCGGCCGCACCCTTGGCGAGCATCTCGACGGCCAACTCGCGCCCGAGGGCACGCGCTTCGTCGTCGGACGCCGGTACGGGGCCGGTGATGGACATCTGCACCAGTGAGGCGCCGTCGGTCGTGCCGACGACACCGCGCAGGCGCAGCTCGGTAGTCTGCCCGTCGGCCACGAGGTCGGCGAGCGCGCCCACAGGGGCGGAGCAGCCGGCTTCGAGGGCGGCGAGCAGGGATCGCTCGGCGGTCACGGCGACCCGGGTGAACGGGTCGTCGAGCTCGGCGAGCTGTGCGGCCAACTCCTGGTTGGAGGCGGCGCATTCGACCGCCAACGCTCCCTGGCCGGGAGCGGGCAGTACGGCGTCGGCAGCGATCAGCTCGCTCGCCTCCGCGAGCCTGCCGATACGGTTCAGCCCGGCGGCGGCCAGTACGACCGCGTCGAGCGTGCCGGAAGTAACGTACCCGATGCGGGTGTCAACATTGCCACGGATCGGCACCGTCTCCACGGCCCTGCCGTGTGACCGTGCCCACGCGTTGAGCTGCGCCATCCGTCGCGGGGAGCCCGTGCCGACCCGCGCTCCGTCGGGCAGCGTCTCGAACGTCAGGCCGTCGCGGGCCACGAGTGCGTCCCGCGGGTCCTCCCGTACCGGGATCGCCGCGAGCGTCAGGCCGTCCGCCGCCGCGGTGGGCAGGTCTTTGAGGCTGTGCACCGCGAAGTCGATCTCGCCGGCCAGGAGGGCGTCCCTCAGGGCCGACACGAAGACGCCGGTGCCGCCGATCTGGGCCAGATTCTCGCGCGAGACGTCGCCGTACGTGGTGATCTCGACCAACTCGACCGGGCGGCCGGTCAGTTCCGTCACCTGGGCGGCGACCATGCCCGACTGCGCCATCGCCAGCTTGCTCCGCCGGGTCCCCAGCCGAAGGGGCTGCGCCCCGTGCGAGGAGGGTGCCCCCTCGACGGCTTCCTCGCGCACGGAGGGTGCCCCCTCGGGGGCGTGGGGCACCGCGGCCTCAGCCGCGGCGGCGCCGCTCGTCTGCGCCGGGTCCAGCGGGGCACTGCCGGTTGTTCCCGGACCACCGGCCGTCACCGGCCGGCCGCGCAGTTCCCCGCGCCCCTGCGGGGCACGTCCAGCCGCGTCCGGCACCGCCTCAGACACCTCGCGCCCACCCGGCGGCAGCCGCACATCAGACACAGGCCCGCGCCCCTGCGGGGCACGTCCAGCCGCGTCCGGCACCGCCTCAGACACCTCGCGCCCACCCGGCGGCAGCCCCAGATCAGACACAGCCCCGGGCTCGTGCGGGGCACCCGTCTCGTTCATTCAGCGGCCTCGATTCGGTTCTGGGACGCCCAGGGTGGTGCGGGTCGGCGCGGAGCGGACGGCGGCTACGGCCTGCGGGTCGAGGTCGAAGAGCTCGCGCAGGGCGTCGGCGTAGCCCGCGCCGCCCGGTTCGCCCGCGAGCTGCTTGACCCGCACGGTGGGCGCGTGCAGGAGCTTGTCGACGACGCGGCGCACCGTCTGGGTGATCTCGGCGCGCTGCTTGTCGTCCAGATCGGGCAGCCTACCTTCGAGGCGGGAAAGTTCACCCGCCACGACGTCGGCGGCCATGGCGCGCAGCGCCACCACGGTGGGCGTGATGCGAGCGGCACGCTGAGCCGCGCCGAAGGCGGCGACCTCTTCGGAGACGATGCCGCGCACGGCGTCGACGTCGGCGGCCATGGGCGCGTCGGCGGACGCGGCGGCCAGCGACTCTATGTCGACCAGGTGCACGCCGAGCAGGGCGTGCGCGGCCGAGTCGATGTCGCGCGGCATGGCGAGGTCAAGCACGGCGAGGTCGGTGCCCGCCGGGCGCTCGGCGAGGGCGGCGCGCAGGTCGTCCGCGCTCAGCACCAGGCCGGTCGCGCCGGTGCAGGACACCACGACGTCGGCGGTGCGCAGCGCGGCGGACACCTCGGACATGGTGATCGCGCGGCTGTCGAGAGCGCCGTTGTCGGAGGCCAGGGTCGCCGCGAGGCGCTCGGCCCGGTCGACCGTGCGGTTGGCGATGGCCAGCTCGCGCACACCCGCGCGCGCGAGCGTGGCGGCGGCCAGGGAGGACATGGAGCCCGCGCCGACGACGAGGGCGCGGCGGCCGGCGAGCGGTCCCGTCGTCACGGCGAGCTGGTCCAGGCCGAAGGTGACCAGGGACTGGCCCGCCCGGTCTATCCCGGTCTCGGAGTGGGCGCGCTTGCCGACCCGCAGGGCCTGCTGGAACAGGTCGTTGAGCAGCCGCCCCGCGGTGTGCAGCTCCTGCCCCGCGGCCAGCGCGTCCTTGATCTGGCCGAGGATCTGGCCCTCGCCGACGACCATGGAGTCCAGCCCGCAGGCCACGGAGAGCAGGTGGTGGACGGCCCGGTCCTCGTAGTGCACGTACAGGTGCGGGGTCAGCTCTTCGAGGCCGACGCCGCTGTGCTGGGCGAGGAGCGTGGACAGTTCGGCGACCCCGGCGTGGAACTTGTCGACGTCCGCGTACAGCTCGATGCGGTTGCACGTCGAGAGCACCACCGCCTCGGCCGCGGGCTCCGCGGCGAGCGCGTCCTGGAGCAGCTTGGCGCGGGCGTCCCCGGTGAGCGCGGCCCTTTCCAGGACGCTCACGGGTGCGCTGCGGTGGCTGAGTCCGACGACGAGAACGCTCATGCGGGCATCACGGCGGGTACGTCACCGTCCGGGTCCTGGCGGTCCTCGCCCGCCTTGCGCTGCTCGTGGAAGGCGAGGATCTGCAGCTCGATGGAGAGGTCGACCTTGCGTACGTCGACGCCGTCCGGAACGGTCAGCACGGTCGGCGCGAAGTTGAGGATCGAGGTCACACCGGCGGCCACGAGGCGGTCGGTGACCTCCTGGGCGGCGCCGGCGGGCGTGGCGATGACGCCGATCGACACCTGGTTGTCGTCGACGATCGACTCCAGCTCGTCGATGTGGCGGACCGGGAGCCCGGCGACCAGACGGCCCGCGAGGGCGGGGTCGGCGTCCAGCAGCGCGGCGACCCGGAAGCCGCGGGAGGCGAACCCGCCGTAGTTGGCGAGCGCGGCGCCGAGGTTGCCGATACCGACGATGACGACCGGCCAGTCCTGCGTGAGGCCCAGCTCACGGCTGATCTGGTAGACGAGGTACTCGACGTCGTAGCCCACGCCACGGGTCCCGTAGGAGCCGAGGTAGGAGAAGTCCTTGCGCAGCTTGGCCGAGTTGACCCCGGCGGCGGCGGCGAGTTCCTCCGACGACACGGTGGGCACCGAGCGCTCGGAGAGTGCTGTCAGTGCCCGCAGGTACAGCGGAAGTCTGGCGACGGTGGCCTCGGGAATCCCTCGGCTGCGGGTCGCCGGTCGGTGAGATCGGCCAGTTGCCACGGTGCTCCTGCGGGTAGAGCTGGGCTGAAGACGACCACGGTCTTTGGGGCCGCCCCGTGGACAGCAGGCTATGTCTTTGTGAACGCGTGCACAAAGATGGTGTCCGATTTGCCCGGCGGACGTGACCGGCATCACGCGCTCCCATTACGGACATTGGGCACCATTCGCCGTGCGGAATCGTTGCTGCGGCGCTTCCAGAGTGCGTCAACGACCCCCGGTAGGCCAGTGGCCTGCGGCCATTCCACCGCGGCGGCCTGCGCCAGCCGCTCGTCCAGAACGGCGGATTCCGCAAATTCGACCGATTCCGCACCCCGAACGTAGTGCGAGAACAGCTCAGCCGTCGCACGGGCGTCACCCAGCGCGGTGTGCGCGTGCCACTCCGTGACGCCCGCTGCCTCGGCGCAGTCGCGCAGTGACAGTCCGTGCGGAACGGGCAAGCGGGCGGCGGCCATCCGCATCGTGCAAAGTTCTGGTATAGACGGCAGCCGCACCCCGACGCGGGCGTACTCGGCGGCCAGGAACGAGCGGTCGCACCCCACGTTGTGCCCCACGAGCACCCGGCCGCGCAGCAGACTCAGCAGCCGGGCCGCGATGCCGTCGAACGAGGGCGCCCCGCCGAGGTCGCCGCCCTCGATGCCGTGGATGTGCGTCGGGCCGACCGGACCGTGCGGATCGACGAGCGTCGTGAACTCGCCCTGCGGAGTCAGGTCCTTGTCCAGCAGTACGACCGCCAGCTCCACCACCCGGTGCCGCCGCGACGACGAACCGGTCGCCTCGACGTCGACCACGGCAAAGCCGTACGCCGAAGCCTGGCTCGGAGCCGAGAGCACGCGGTCACACTCCTCACGCATCGCCCCCGGCCGTACAAAACGACCTCGATCGTAATCGAATGTGCGCGAGTGCGAGTAACGCCCGCATATCGCCTGTGACACAGGTGCAGTACGGCCGCACGGAGGGTCACGGGTGACAGGTGGTGCGACCCGGCGCCGTACGGGGGCCCGGACCGTCCGGCGCACAATGGCCCGTATGACGAACGACGACACCGCGGCGGCCGTGCGCACGGTCACGCTCATCGGCAAGCCCGGCTGCCATCTGTGCGACGACGCGCGCACCGTGATCGAGAAGGTGGCGGGCGAGACCGGCGCGGCCGTGGAGGAACGGGACATCACCCGGGACGAGGCGCTGTACGCGCGGTACTGGGAGCAGATCCCCGTCGTCCTCATCGACGGCGAACAGCACACGTTCTGGCGTGTGGACGAGAAGCGGCTGCGCGCGGCGCTCACCGCGGGCTGACCCGGCCGGGACCCGCAGCCGGTCACTGTCCGGTCGTGCGGCGTTCACGCCCCCGCATCGTGCGCGAACAGGGCTTGACGCGCCGGGTGGTTATGCTCGCGGTATGGCCGCACGCAGATGGCTCACCCCCCGTAGGCAGGCCGGCACCGAGCGCAGTGTGCTGGCAGGCGAGGCCGCGGCACTGGCCGCGGAGACCGCCCTGGCCACCAAGACCCGGCCGCGGGACGCGGTTTCCGCCGGGCCGGAGGAAACCGTCACGTCCGCGAGATCCGCGGCGTCCGCGAAATCCGCCAGGACGGGGAAGCCGGACGAGCCCGCGGAACCTGAGTTCCCGGCCCACGACCAGCCCCGCGCGGCGGCCTTCTTCGACCTCGACAACACCGTGATGCAGGGCGCCGCGATATTCCACTTCGGCCGCGGCCTGTACAAGCGGAAGTTCTTCGACACCCGCGACCTGCTGCGCTTCGCCTGGCAGCAGACGTACTTCCGTATGGCGGGCAACGAGGACCCCGAGCACATGCGGGACGTGCGCGAGAGCGCGCTGTCCATCATCAAGGGGCACCGCGTCGAGGAACTGATGTCCATCGGCGAGGAGATCTACGACGAGTACATGGCGGGCAAGATCTGGCCCGGCACCCGCGCGCTCGCCCAGGCCCACCTGGACGCCGGGCAGCGCGTCTGGCTGGTGACCGCCGCACCCGTCGAGACCGCCACGATCATCGCCCGCCGCCTCGGCCTGACCGGCGCGCTCGGCACGGTCGCCGAGTCGATCGACGGCGTCTACACCGGGCACCTGGTCGGCGAGCCGCTGCACGGACCCGCGAAAGCCGAGGCCGTACGCGCCCTGGCCGCCGCCGAGGACCTGGACCTGTCGCTGTGCGCCGCGTACAGCGACTCCTCCAACGACATCCCGATACTGTCCCTGGTCGGCCACCCCTACGCCATCAACCCCGACAGCAGGCTGCGCAAGCACGCCCGCGCCGAGGGCTGGCGGCTGCGCGACTACCGCACCGGGCGCAAGGCCGCCAAGATCGGCATCCCCGCCGCGGCCGGGATGGGCGCGGTGGCGGGCGGCGCCCTGGCCGCCGTCGCGATCAGCCGCCGCCGGCACTCCTGACGCAGCCGTCACGGGACGCCTGTGACCCCCGTGACGCCGCGGATCCGCCGCGCCGCGGGGCGTCCGAAGTGGCGGGAGCGACACGCGTGAACACGACCACAACACGCTCTCTCCGCGACCATTTCACGAGCAGAAGTGGTCAACTAAGGGCGCCTGTTCGATAATTGCTCGATCACCATTCCGCTTAGGAAGTGGCGGAAACGGCGATTTGAGCAACTCGGTGTAGCGTCGCCTGTACGAAGCGTTATTCTCCTCAGACGCATTCCGGTACCCACACGTCGCCACGACGAGTGAACGGTCCCGTACTGCACGTGATGGAAGTTCTGCCTCTGGGAGTCCCGTGTACCCACACGACGGGGTTGACACCTCTGGCCTGGCTGCGTTGCGCGCACTGGTGGTTGACCGCCTGATGCGCACAGTCCCCACGTACGCCGCGCCCGCCTTCGCCACGTCCGGTCCCACCGTCCCCGGCCACGCTTACGCGCTGGCCGAAGTCAGCACAGCCGCAGGCAGACGCACCCGCAGCAGCTCCACCAGCACCACCGGCGCGGGCAACGGCTCCGGCGGCGGTCAGTCGACCGCCACGACCACCGCCCGCCGCCCGGCCTCCGACACCGACAGCGGCCGGATGATGGACCTGGTCGAAAGGGCCCAGGAAGGCGAGACCGAAGCCTTCGGACGGCTCTACGACCACTACTCCGACACCGTCTACCGCTACATCTATTACCGCGTCGGCAGCAAAGCCACGGCCGAGGATCTGACGAGTGAGACGTTCCTGCGCGCCCTGCGCAGAATCGGTACCTTCACCTGGCAGGGCCGTGACTTCGGCGCGTGGCTGGTCACGATCGCCCGCAATCTGGTCGCCGACCACTTCAAATCGAGCCGGTTCCGGTTGGAAGTGACCACCGGTGAAATGCTCGACGCGAACGAGGTCGAGCGCAGCCCCGAGGACTCCGTTCTGGAGTCGCTGTCGAACGAGGCGCTGCTCCAGGCCGTGCGCAAGCTCAATCCGCAGCAGCAGGAGTGCGTGACGCTGCGGTTTCTCCAAGGTCTCTCGGTGGCCGAGACCGCCCGCATCATGGGCAAGAACGAGGGGGCGATCAAGACCCTCCAGTACCGGGCGGTCCGCACCCTGGCCAGGCTGCTACCGGAAGACGCCCGGTGAGTCCGCGTTGTCCCGTACCCCGGCAGGCCGTCATTCGGCCTATCAGTCCGATCATCAGAGCCGACCCGATCATCAGACCTGCGTAACCCAACTGGCCCGGCACTCGTTGCATCACATGCAGACATATCTGTGCCGCGCGCTGCCTGTTGCTGTTCACTCGATCGGGTGGACGGCAGCCGGGAACGCAACCTTCCGGGCGGCATGGGGAGTCGAGTGTGGATGACGAGAGGAGGTGCCGCCCGTGATCGGACAGGCAACGGCACACCGCCGGGCGAACGCCTTCGCCCAGGCCCTTGAGGACGCTGCTGTCCTCGACGAGACCACCGGCGAGCGCGGTGGCGGCGGTGCCGGACCGGCGAGCGGGCAGCACGGCAGCCATGCCGCGGCCCGGCACGCGGATCCCGAACAGGACTCGCTGCTGTCGCTCGCCGCGGCCATCGGCGACCGGCCGGCGCCCGTACTGGACGCCGAGAAGAAGACCGTCCAGCGCGCGCAGCTCATCGCCGCGATGGAACAGGCCATCGCCGACGGCAGTTTCGAGGTCACCGGCCGGGTTCCCGAGCAGCGCTCGGAGGGCACCGGCGGACACGGGGCCCACCGGCTGCGCAAGCTCACCCCGCGCTCCCGGCTGTCCCGGCGGCTCGCGGTCGGCGGCCTGTCCGTCGGCGTCGCCGCCGGTGCCTTCGGCGGAGTCGCGGCGGCCAGTACGAACGCGCTGCCAGGTGACACCCTCTACGGCCTCAAGCGGGGCATGGAGGACCTGAAGCTCGACATGGCGGGCAGTGACGCCTCCCGCGGCAAGGTCTACCTCGACATGGCCTCCACGCGCATGCAGGAGGCCCGGCGGCTCATGGACCGGCAGCGCGGCGGACAGCTCGACGACGAGTCCGTCGGCGATGTGCGCAAGGCGCTGTCCGGCATGCGGCAGGAGGCCGCCGAGGGACACCGGCTGCTCACCCAGGCGTACGCGAAGGACGGCTCGCTCCAGCCGATGGCGCTGCTCAACACCTTCGCCGCGTCGCACCGGCAGGGCTGGACCGAGATGCGGGGCAAGCTGCCCAGCCAGCTCACCGATGTCTCCGACCAGGTCTCGTCGGTCTTCGCCGCCATAGACGATGACGTCAAGCCGCTCGAATCCGTGCTCCCCAAGCCGAAGGACGACAGTTCCTCCGGCTCCCGGGGCCACCGGCGTTCCGGCGGCGGAAGCGACGACGGTACGGGCAGCGGTACGGGCTCCGGCTCCGGCACGCCGTCCGCGCCCGCGTCCGGGGACAGCAAGTCCGGGCAGGCGCCGAGCGGCAACCCGTCGGTGTCGCCCACCACCCCGCAGCACGAGGGCCTGATCGGCGGCCCGCTGCTCCCGCCCCCGCCGAACAGCACTCCCGGCAGCGGCAACGGCGCCACGGACACCCCGTCCACCTCCGCCACCCCGCCCCACTCCGTCACCCTCCCCCCGCTCCTGCCCGGTCTCCTCCCCGGCCTCGGCCTCGGCGTGGACGACTCGAACGACTAGCACCACCGCACGCACAAGGGCGGCCGGCTCCCCGCGAGGAGAACCGGCCGCCCTTTCACGTTCAGAAGAACACCGCCCGCCGCGTGGCGGGGCCGCCCTCAGAAGAAGACGGACCGCCTGTCCACCAGCAGCTTGTACAGGGTGTGCTGGATCGTCTCGCGGACCTGGTCGGTCAGGTTGAAGACGAGCATGGGGTCCTCCGCCGCCTCGGGCGGGTAGGCGTCGGTGAGGATGGGCTCGCCGAACTGGATCGTCCACTTGGTGGGGAGGGGGACGAGTCCGAGCGGCCCCAGCCAGGGGAAGGTGGGGGTGAGGGGGAAGTACGGGACTCCGAGCACGCGCGCGAGGGTGCGGGAGTTGCCGACCATCGGATAGATCTCCTCGGCGCCGACCACCGAGCACGGAATGATCGGCACCTTCGTCTTCAGCGCCGTCGCGACGAATCCGCCGCGCCCGAACCGCTGGAGCTTGTACCGCTCCGAGAACGGCTTGCCGAGCCCCTTGAAGCCCTCCGGCATGACCCCGACGACCTCACCGCGCTCCAGCAAGACCTCGGCGTCCTCCGCGCACGCCAGCGTGTGCCCGGCCTTGCGGGCGAATTCGTTGACCACCGGCAGCATGAAGACCAGGTCGGCGGCGAGCAGCCGCAAGTGCCGTCCCGCCGGGTGGTGGTCGTGCACGGCGACCTGCGTCATGAGGCCGTCGACCGGCAGCGTCCCGGAGTGGTTGGAGACCACCAGCGCCCCGCCCTCGGCGGGGATGTTCTCGATGCCCTTCACCTCGACCCGGAAGTACGTGTCGAAGAACGGCCGCAGCACCGACATCAGCACCTGCTCGGTCAACTCGGCGTCGTAGCCGAATTCGTCGACCTCGTACTCGCCGGTGACCCGGCGCCGCAGGAACGACAGGCCGGAGGCGACCTTCCGCTCCCAGTCCCCGCCGAGCAGCCGGTCGGCGACCCCGCCGAGCGCGGCGGCCAGCCCCGGCCCCTCGTCCCCCGCGGCGGAACCGGAACCGGACCCGGACCCTGAGGCGGACCCGGAACCGGAACCCGTACGCGCCCCCGTGGCGGATTCCGCTTCGGTCCCGCCGCCGCTTCCCTGCGCGGGGACCGCGGCGCCCGTACCGCCCGGCTCTGAGCCCGCCTCGGCCGTCTCCTGGGGCTCCGGCACCTCGGGCACCGCCGCCAGCGGCTGCGTGCCCGGCCCGCCCGCGCCTGACGACCCGGCGCCGTCCTTCTTCCTGGCGCCCGCGGACCGGCCGCCGCGCGACCGGCCGGAACCCGAGCCGGACCCCGGACCCGAGCCGGAACCCGAGCCCGTACGCCGCGCCCGCGAATCGTCGCCGAACGGGATCACCTTGGCGTCTGCCATGGTTCGACTCCTTCTGCCTGGTGCGGTCACGCGTGGTCGGCGTCGGTGGCGTCCGCGGCGTCGGGCGCCAGCGCCGCCGCGGCGAGCCGGTCGACGGCGCGCGCCATCCGGTCCGGCGGCAGCAGCCCGGGCCCGCGGCTGCGCGCGAAGTCGGCGAACGTCTCGGCCGTGGTGTACGCCGGCACGAAACCGAGCGTCTCACGCATCTGCCGGGTGTCCACCACCCTGCCGTGCGTCAACAGCCGAATCTGTTCGCGCGAGAAGTCGGTGACGCCCGCGGCCTTCAGCGTCCGCCCGATCCAGGTGACCGCGGGCAGCAGCACCGGCACGGTCGGCTTGCCGAGCCGCCGCGCGGTCTGCGACAGCAGCAGCACCCCGTCGCCCGCGATGTTGAACGTCCCGCTGTTGAGGGTCCCGCGCCGCGCGTCGAGCGCGGCCAGTACCAGCACCTCGTTCACGTCGTCCTCGTGGACGAACTGCAACCGGGGGTCGTAGCCGAGGACGGTGGGCAGCACGGGCAGCGCGAAGAACTCCGCGAGCGGGGTGTCGGCGTGCGCGCCGAGGATGTTCGCGAACCGCAGCACCGCGACCGCGACGTCCGGGCGGCGGCGCGCGAAGCCCCGCACGTACCCCTCGACCTCGACGGCGTCCTTCGCGAAGCCGCCGCTCGGCAGCGACTTGGCGGGCATCGTCTCGGTGAAGACGGCCGGGTCGCGCGGCGCGGCGCCATAGACGCTGGTGGTGGACTTCACGACCAGGCGCCGTACGGTCGGGGCCTTCTGGCAGGCGCCCAGGAGCTGCATCGTGCCGATGACGTTGGTCTCCTTGACCTGCGTCCGGCCGCCGGAGCCCATCGTGGTGGTGGCGCTGACGTCCAGGTGCACGACGGTGTCGACCGACGTCTGCGCGAGGACCTTGGCGATCATGGGCTGCCGGATGTCGGCGCGGACGAACTCCGCGGCGCCCAGATCGTGCTCGGGCGGTACGGCGTCGACCGCGATCACCCGGTCGACCTCCGGCTCCCGCAGGACGCGGCGGACGAAACGGCCGCCAATCGGTCGCGCGACTCCGGTGACGAGCACCACCTTGCCCACGGTTCAGCGCCTTCCTACGGGGTTGTACGCACCGTACCCGTTCGTTGTTGCGCCGCAGTGACGGCCCGCTGTGCGGGCCGCCGACGTCACGCCGCTGCCCCCTCCGTCACACCTGCCCCGGAAAACGCCACTGCCCCCTCCGCCGCCTACGGGCGGTGGAGGGGGCAGGAAGAGCGGCGTACTGCGTCGAGCCCGCTTACTTCTTGTTGCGACGCTGAACGCGCGTCCGCTTCAGCAGCTTGCGGTGCTTCTTCTTGGCCATACGCTTACGCCGCTTCTTGATGACAGAGCCCACGACTACCCTCGCTTCGTTTTCACTCGGTGCGGGGCGTCCGAGCCCACACGACCTACGTCGGCCAAGCCTACCCGCCCGAGGCGGACGAGCATAAACCGAGCCCCACGCAGGCGGTCAGCGGCCCTCGGCGGGCGAGATCAGGCAGATTCCCCCACCCCCACCCCCACATAGGACTCACGCAGGTAGTCGTGGACGGCCTGCTCCGGAACCCGGAAAGACCTCCCCACCCGGATCGCCGGCAGATGACCGCTGTGCACCAGCCGGTACACCGTCATCTTGGACACGCGCATGACCGCGGCAACTTCGGCCACGGTAAGGAACACGACCTCGTTGAGAGGCCTGGTTTCGCTTGAAGCCATGACACACCTGAACTTTCCGCACCTGACGGCCACCGGCTTCCCCTCCGGCGACTCCAACAGTCAAGTGCGCTCCCCCTCAGATTAGGGGCGCATGATGCAAGTGGGGAAGAGGAGTTGCCAATAGTTGATTACTGTGACAGCCACGCCCGATGGAGTACGTAGCGGGTAAGCGGCCGGTAGTAATCGGACCGCACGGTGTCGTCCAGCGGTACCGCGACCGACACCCTGCCCTCCGCTTCCGCGACGAACACCGCGGGGTCGTCGGAGTCGGCGAGACCGATCGCCTCGATGCCCAACTGCCCTGCCCCGCATACGAATCCGTGGTCCCCGACCACCAGCCGCGGCAGCACTCCGCCCTGCTCCGCGGCTGCCGCGAGGGCCGCTCTGACGGGCAGCGGGGAGTGCGTATGAGCACCCGGTTCGCCCGCCCCCGCACCCTCCTGCGAACCCTCCGCACCAGGCACGGGGCGCACCACGGCGACACCTCCCACGTACCAAAGATTGTGACGCCGTACCCCGAACTGTGTCGGCATATCGACGTAGCCGCCGTACGCAGGGGTGAGAATCACACATCCCGCCGCCGACAGCGCGGCGGCCAAAGAGGCGTAGAAGCCCAACAGCCGATGAGGGTGGCCCGTCCCCAGCAGAATGGGGATACGATCCTGCGCCGCCCTGCCAAGGCGCTCGGCGAAGGCGTCCAGCGCCGCCACCGTGCAGTCCGGGTCGATCGTGTCCTGCCCCGAGGTGTCCGCCGGGTCCGGCGACACACCGCAGCGGTCGGCCATCAGCCGCAGCAACTCCGCCGTGCCCCACTCCCCTTCCGGATCCAGCCCCAGCGTCTGGCGCGGATCCCGCGCCGCGAAGAGCCGGTAACTGTGCAGACTTTTCTCCCTCGGGGTCGAGACCCGTCCCGCCAGCCCGGCCGCCACCAGATGCGCGCGCAGCGCGCCGACACTCAGCACCCCTTGATCGTCCCGACTCCCTCCGCCCGCCGGGTACGAAACCGCCAAAAACACCCCGTGCGGGTGACCCGCGCCGAGTGCGCTCCGGACGTAGAAGACCTACGCCACACGCGTACGCGCTCCGCTGTAACGGGTTACCGAACAACGCGGTGACGGCGTGTGCGAAATTGGGGGATTCCGTGGAGAAGGAGCGCCACGCTCGCCGGAAAAGGGGACAACGCGCTACGGCGTGCCGCCGGACAGGCCCTACGGCAGCAGGCCGTGGAGCGGGAAGACCGCGCGGCGGGTGGCGATCACGGCCTGGTCGAGCCGGTCCGCCGGGTCGTAACCGGAGTCGGCGAAGTCCGCCCAGTGCGGATCACGGCCGTCCGTCATCCGCAGCGGCCCCTGCTGCCGGGTCCGGGCGTAGACCTCGTGCCGCCACTCCTCGGGAACCGGCGTCTTCGGCGCGACCGGCGCGCCCGCCGCGATCCCCACCAGATGCGTCCACGTACGCGGCACCACATCGGCCACCGCGTAACCCCCGCCGCCCAGCGCGACCCAGCGGCCCTCCGCGTGGTCGTGCGCCAGCGCGTGACACGCCTCCGCGACCAGCCGCTGCGCGTCCAGCGACACCGCCAGATGCGCCAGCGGATCCTCGAAGTGGGTGTCCGCGCCGTGCTGCGAGACGACCACCTGCGGCCGGAACGCCGCCACCAGCTCCGGCACCACCGCGTGGAAGGCCCGCAGCCAGCCCGCGTCACCCGTCCCCGCGGGAAGCGCCACATTGACCGCGCCGCCCTCCGCGGACGGCCCGCCCGTCTCCTCCGGCCACCCCGTCTGCGGGAACAGCGTCCGCGGATGCTCGTGCAGCGAGATCGTCAGCACCCGCGGGTCGTCCCAGAACGCCGTCTGCACACCGTCGCCGTGGTGTACGTCCACGTCCACGTACACCACCCGCTCCGCGCCCAGCTCCAGCAGCCGGGCCACCGCGAGCGCCGCGTCGTTGTAGACGCAGAAACCCGCCGCCGCGCCCGGCATCGCGTGGTGCAGCCCGCCCGCGAAGTTCACCGCGTGCAGCACATCGCCCTGCCACACCGCCTCGGCCGCGCCCACCGACTGCCCCGCGATCAGCGCGGACGCCTCGTGCATCCCCGCGAACGCCGGATTGTCCTCGGTACCGAGCCCGTACGACAGATCCGCCGCGGCCGGATCGGCGGACGCCGCCCGCACCGCCGCCACGTAATCCGCCCGGTGCACCAGCGCCAGCGTCGAGTCGCCGGCCGCGGGCGCCGCCACCACCGACAGCTCCCGGTCGAGCCCGAAGGCCCGCACCAACCCGCGCGTGAGCGACAGCCGCACCGGGTCCATCGGGTGGCCCGGACCGAAGTCGTACTTGGTTACCCGCTCATCCCACATCAACTGTGCTCGGCCGCTCATGGCCGACACCGTACCCGGCGGGCCCGGCCTCGAAGGACTTGGCGTACAACAGCGTGGCCCCCACCAGCACCATCGGCACGAGCATCGCCCCGCGGTAGCTCCACACATCGCCCAGCGCGCCCACCAGCGGCGAGCCGACCAGGAAACCCACGTAGTTGAAGATGTTCAGCCGCGCGATGGCCGAGTCCGAGGCACCGGGGAACATCCGCCCGGCCGCCGCGAACGTCTGCGGCACGATCACGCACAGCCCGAGCCCCAGCAGCGTGAAGCCCAGCATGCCCACCCACGCCCCCGGCGCCACCGCCACCACCGCGAAGCCCGCCATCGCCAGCACCGTCCCCAGCCGGACGACGGACGCGGCACCGTACCGCCGCACCCCGAAGTCACCCACCGAACGGCCGATCAGCGTCGTCACCATGTAGACGGCGTACGGCACGGTGGAGAGCTGCTCCGAGCTGTGCAAGGTGTCCTGGAGGTACTTCGCGCTCCAGTTGGAGACCGTCGAGTCACCGATGTACGCGAAGGCCATCACCAGACAGAGCGGCATCAGCAGCCGCATCACGACGGCCTGCTTCTCGCCCCCCAGCTCGGTGACGGACGGCTGCTCCTGGTCGGCGTACCAGCGGCTCGCCACCAGCGTCAGCGGGATCAGCAGCGCCACCACCGGCCCGTACAGCGCCACCAGCGAGATGTGCCAGTGCGCCCCCGACCACGCCAGACACGCCCCGACGATCCCGCCCAGGCTGTACGAGGCGTGGAAGCCGAGCATGATGCTGCGGCCGTAGGTGTGCTGGAGGCTCACCCCGAGCATGTTCATCGACGCGTCCAGACCGCCGACGCACACCCCGAACAGCGCCAGCGTCACCGCCGCCATCCACAACTGGTCGCCCGCGCCGAGCAGCAGCAGGACCAGGGCCACCACCGGCTGCACCCAGCGCAGCACCGCACTCGGCCTGATCCGCTTCACGACGTACTCGGTCGCCACGCTGCCCAGGCCCGCGAGGATCGGCACCGCCGCCAGGAACACCGGCAGCAGCCCGTCGCTGATGCCGTACCGGTCCTGGATCGCCGGAATCCGGGTGACCAGCAGCGCGAACAGCGCGCCCTGCGCGAAGAAGCTGATCGCGAGCGCGGCCCGCCCGTGCCGCAGCCGGTCGTCCGGCTGCCGGTACTTCACGGGGGCGGCGGGCCCCCCGGGGGCGCTCTGCGCGGCTTCGTCCATGAGCGAGCAGCGTAAACGCGGAAGCTACGGATGAGTAGGTGGCGGGGGTCACAATTGTGATCAACCCGCGCCGGACGGCTCCCCGGACCGCTCCCGCTCACCTCAGCAGCAGGTCGGGCAGCCCTTCCATCGCACCGAAGAGGGCCGTCGCGTCGGCCACCTTCTCCGCCGGGGTCATCGCCGTGAACGCGTACACGTCCATCCCCGCCGCGACCGCCGCCCGCACCCCCAACGGACTGTCCTCGACCACCGCGCACCGCTCGGGGGCCACCCCCATCACGGCCGCCGCGTGCAGGAACAGATCCGGCGCCGGCTTCCCCCGCCCCACGTCCTGCGACGAGAAGATCCGCTCCTCCCCGAACCGCTCGTACAGCCCGGTCCTGCGCAGCGCCACCCTGATCCGCTCATGGCTCCCCGACGACGCCAGGCAGTACGGCACCCCCTCCGCCACCAGCCGGTCCAGCACCCCGGCCGCCCCCGCCACCGGCTCCAGCTCCCGTTCGAAGGCCGCGAAGACCCGCGCGTGCAGCTCCTCGTCGAACCCCTCGGGCAGCCGCCGCCCCGACCGCTCCCACACCACGTCGTGCACCCGGTGCACCGCCGCGCCCATGTAGTCCCGGATCGAGTCCTCGTACGTCGTCGGATGCCCCACCTCCGTCAGGTGCCCGGCGAGAATCCGGTTGGATATCGGCTCGCTGTCCACAAGGACGCCGTCGTTGTCGAAGATGACCAGGTCATACCGCATACGGCCACTGTAGTTGGGGGCACGCATCCGGTAGCGTACGGGCCATGTCGAGCCCCGAGGCATCCAAGGCGGGGGCTTTCGGTCACGCCGTCAGCCCCCTGAACCACTGAGTTCGCAGCTCCCTTTCACCGTCCGCCTTTTTCGCACGCACCTTTTGCGCGGCCTTTCGCGGCCTCTCCGCGCTTTCGTGCGACTCTCCGCGCGGCTCTTCGCGCGGCCATGGCTGGACGGCTGCCGCACCCCGGGTGCTGACCGCGGTGACGAGACGACGTTCCACGTTTCCTCTCGTGCATCTCCTCACCTCGGAGCCTTTTCCCGATGCCTCTCCGTCTCCCTGTTCCGCTGTACCTGCTCGCCATGGCCGTCTTCGCCATGGGCACCTCCGAATTCATGCTGGCCGGCCTCCTGCCGGACATCGCCGCCGACCTCGACGTGACGGTCGGCACCGCGGGCACGCTCACCTCGGCCTTCGCGATCGGCATGGTCGTCGGCGCCCCGCTGATGGCCGCCCTCGCCCGCGCCTGGCCCGCCCGCAGCAGCCTGCTCGCCTTCGTCGTCGCCTTCGCGGCGGCGCACGCCGCGGGCGCCGTCACCGACAGCTTCCCGGTCCTGTTCGCCACCCGGATCGTCGCCGCGCTCGCGAACGCCGGCTTCCTCGCCGTCGCCCTCACCACCGCCGTCACCCTCGTGTCCCCCGACCGCAAGGGGCGCGCGCTGGCCGTACTGCTCTCCGGGACGACGGTGGCCACGGTCGCCGGGGTGCCCGCGGGCGCGGTGCTCGGCACCCTGCTGGGATGGCGGGCCACCTTCTGGGCGGTCGCCGCACTCTGCCTGCCCGCCGCCGCCGGAATCCTCAAGGGCGTTCCGGCCCGGCCGTCGGCCCGTACGTCCAAGGCCGGACCCGGCCTGCGCACCGAGCTGGCACTGCTCACGTCCCCGCGCCTGATGACGAGTCTGCTGCTCGGCGCCCTGGTGAACGCGGCCACCTTCGCGAGCTTCACCTTCCTCGCACCGGTCGTCACCGACACCGCGGGCCTCGGCCGCCTGTGGATCTCGGTGGCCCTGATGCTCTTCGGCGCCGGTTCCTTCGCCGGAATCACCCTCGCGGGCCGCCTCGCCGACCACCGCCCCGGCCTGGTCCTCACCACCGCGGGCCCCCTGCTGCTCCTCGGCTGGCTCGCCCTGGCCCTCCTGGCCGACCGTCCGGCCGCCCTGCTCCCCCTCGTCTTCCTCCAGGGCGCCCTGTCCTTCCTCCTCGGCGGCACCCTGATCACCCGCGTCCTCTACGAAGCAGCCGCCGCCCCCACCATGTCCGGCTCCTACGCCACCGCCGCCCTCAACCTCGGCGCGACCCTCGGCCCCCTGACCGCCGCCGCCACCCTCCACACGAGCGCCGGCCCCTCGCCCCCTTCTGGACCAGCGCCCTCCTCGTCCTCCTCGCCCTCCCGCTCCTCCTGTCCTCGACGCCCGGCTGATAGGCGGGCTCGAAAACCGGTTTTCCGGTGGGTGGCGGAGAACGCAAAAGAGGCCCGGCGTCGGATCCTAAGATCCGAGGCCGGGCCTCTTCCATAAAAATTGTTCGGCGGTGTCCTACTCTCCCACAGGGTCCCC